>JAZLIS010000059.1:0-42140 GCA_045617505.1 Bacteroidales bacterium
CCAGAATGCTGGCTCCGATGACCGGACCCGCATTGTCGCTGACTGTACCCGAAACTTTAACAGTCTGCGCGTTAACGCCTGCGGCGAAAACGAGCACAGTTGCGAGTAAAGCAAACAGTTTTTGTTTCATATCTTATAAAGATATGAGAAACCGATGCCTGCAGAATCATTTGAAAAACGGGTTTGATGCGAGAATACGGGCGTTTTCCTCCTTTGTGATACGGATATAGCGGCGGAAGGAGGACTCCGTTTTATGGCCGGTTATCAGCATACACTGATGAACGGGTACACCGGACATATAGAGCAGCGTGGCTCCCGTACGCCTTGCGGTGTGGGCGGTGACGAGTTCCCATTTTTCCTTTGTTTCAAGAATGTGCTGCAATCCCTTGCTTCTCGAAATCTGTATGCGGGTGTTGATTCCCGCCTTGCGGCAGATGACCTTTACCAGTTTGTTGAATGTGGTATGGTGCAGATAAGGGACCCGTCCTCCGTATTTGTCCATTATGTCAAGGATTTTCGGGGAGGCGGGAATTACCACCGATTCAGAAGTTTTCTTTTGGGAGAAACAGATGAATCCGTTGTTCAGGTTGTCTCTCGACAGTCTGGAGTAATCACTGAACCGGGCGGCGGTATAACATCCTACAATGAATAAATCCCGGGCTTTGCATTCTCTCGGGTTGTCCGGATGCAGAGAAATGATTCTGTCAAGTTCTTCCCGGGTCAGATAGATGGATTCGGAATATTCCGGGATAACGCAGAATTGAGTGAAATCGGTGTTTCTGTGATATTTAAGTTTGTAGGCTGAGGCCATAACTGCGTGAAGTTTTGCGATGGTTGCCGAAATGTAATTGCGTGAATACCCTCTGGCATACATCTTTTCCAGCAGGCGGAGATAGAAAGCGGAATCCACGTCATCCCAGTTGGAGGTATGTCCCATAAGTTCTCCAATCAGTCTGCAGGCACCCAGATTGGGTTGGATGGATGGCAATGGCCTTCTGGACCATTGCTCAAAATAGTCCCAAAAGTCAGGACAGCTGTCCTTTTGACATTTTTTGAAATTAACGGAAATGTTCATTTTTCATCTTTGATAAATAATGATTAATTTTGCAGGATAGCAAAACCATATTATAATGAAAAAAATATTATCCCTTGCGGCGGTTGTGGCCGTTCTTTTCAGTTGTGAAAAAAAGCCGGTGGAACCGGTGGATTATGTTGATCCGTTCATTGGGACGGGCTTTCACGGACACACATATCCCGGAGCAACCACTCCTTTCGGGGCAATTCAGCTCAGCCCGGACAATTACAGAGGTGTGTGGGACGCCTGCTCAGGATACCATTATGACAGAGATTCAATCATTGGTTTCTCGCACACCCACCTCAGCGGAACGGGCTGTGCGGATCTTGCCGACGTCCTTTTCCATCCCAGCAACCACGACGTGGACCTTTCCCGCGAGGGGGATATCTATGAACATCTCAAATTCAGACACAAGGACGAGGAGGCAACTCCCGGCTACTATAAAGTCTATTTCAGGGATGAACGGCTGCTTGCCGAACTTACTGCCACCGAGCATACGGGATGGCATCGCTACACCTTTGCAAAAGGCCAGCCTCACGTGATTGTGATAGACCTTCACCACTCCATAACCACTGACGAAAAGTTTCAGGAGGTTGAAATCAGGCAGACCGCTGACAACGAAGTGATAGGTATGACGAAGACTACGGCCTGGACTCCGGACCAGTATGTCTATTTCGTAGCCCAGTTCTCCGCCCCGATTGAGAAAGTTAAATATGTAGATAATCACAAATTTGTGGAAAAGCCTGAGGAGTGCACGAGCGACAATCGTCAGGCCGTACTTTACTTCGCTGAGGGCCAAGGGCCTATAGTTGCCAAGGTCGGCCTCTCTCCCGTAGGCTATGAAAGTGCAAGGGACAACCTCGATATGGAAGGCGCGCCCTATGCCTTCAATTTCGACGTTATCAAAGAGGAAGCCCGCAGTGAATGGGTCGGGCTTCTGTCGAAAGTGAAAGTGGAGGGTGGAACAAAAGCGCAGAAGAGGACTTTCTATACAGCACTTTATCATACGGCTATCGTACCGAACGTGAATTCGGATGTCAACAGTTTATATCGCAGGCATAACCAGCAGATAGGCAAAGCCAGATACGGGAAGTACTATTCGACTATTTCCGCCTGGGACATTTTCCGGGCCTGGCTTCCCCTTTCATCCCTTATCTATCCGAGCCAGCTGCACGATATGGTTTTCAGCTGCCTGGATATGTATGATGCAACGGGTGAACTTCCGATATGGCCCCTTGCCAACGGAGAGACCTTCTGTATGGTGGGATACCACAGCGTTCCTTTCATCGTGAGCGCATGGCTGAAGGGATTTCTTCCTGATATGAATCCCGAGTTTGCTCTGGATGCAATGGTCAAGTCATCCGATATCAATCAGAAGGGAGGGGAGTACTATAGTAAGCTCGGTTATATACCGGCAAACAAATGCAGGGAGGCGGTTTCCTGCGCGTTGGAATATGCATACGACGACTGGTGCATCGCCCGCTTTGCCGAAAGCATCGGCAAGACTGACATTGCTCAGGAGTATTACAAGAGAGCTCAAAGTTTTGTGAATATTTTTGACGGAAGCACCGGCTTCTTCCGCGGACGCAATCTTGACGGAACTATGGTCGAGGCCTTCAACCCCTTTGAGCCATCCCGTGAATATACCGAGGCCAATGCATATCAATACAGATTCTTCACTCCCCAGGATTTCAATGGCCTTGCAGACCTCCTCGGCGGCAAAGACAAACTGATTGCGGCGATGGATGACCTTTTCACCACCGAGTCAAAGGTCGATGGGCACGTGAGCGATATGACCGGCTTTGTCGGGCAGTATGTCCACGGAAATGAGCCCAGCCACCACATCACCTACATCTACAACTACCTCGGTCAGCCCTGGAAGACTCAGGAACTGACCCGCCGTATGCTTGAAGAGATGTATCAGGATACTCCTGAGGGCATTTCAGGCAATGAGGACTGCGGACAGATGTCCGCCTGGTACGTGATGTCAGCCCTCGGCCTCTATGAAGTGTGCCCCGGCAGTATGGAATATACCTTCACCACTCCTTTGTTCGACAAGGTCACTCTCCGTGTTCCTACCGGGAAAGAACTGGTCATCTCCGCCGACAATCCCGCCAAAAACAAATACATACAGTCCGTCGAATTCAACGGCAAGGTTCTCGACAGGAGTTATATTACTTTTGAGGAGCTTATGGACGGAGGTGAACTCCATTTCACTCTCTCATCCACTCCGAACAAGGAACTGTGGAGCTCGGAATCCGCTGTACCATACTCCATCACCACGGCGGACAAGCCTATTGTTTCACCCGTCTATTACACCATCGAAGGAGGTCGTATGGATCTCTTCCTCGAGAAGCTGACGGTCACTCTCGGGTCCCTGACGGAAGGGGCTCAAATCCACTATACTCTTGACGGCAGCGAACCCACCCTCCAGAGCCCTCTCTATACAGATCCGTTTGACCTTACGGAGACAACGACAATAAGGGCAAAGGCATTCAAGGACGGACTGCAGAGCATAGAGCTTTGCGCACCGGCGAACAAATGTCATTTCGCCTCCGCGACGGACGTCAAAGTCTCGAAGAATGGAGTGAACTACAAATATTACGAAGGGGACTTCAGCCGTACCGACGATATCCTCAAGAAAGGCAAGTTCGTGAAGGAGGGTGTGCTGGCCTCACCTGCCCTGGACCCTGCACAGATTGAGGATTACTACGGTTTCATCTATACAGGTTATATTGACATTCCCGAGACGAAGGTCTGGGAGTTCGGCCTGCTGTGTGACGACGGAGCTTTGTTCCAGATAGACGGCAAGGATGTCGTCGATAATGACGGGACTCACTCTGCGGCACTGATGAGAGGAGTCGCTCCTCTTGAAAAGGGCCTGCATCCGTTCACTCTCAAGTATATCGAGAGCTACGAGGGACAGGTGCTTAAAGTTTTCTGGAAGAAAGGGGAAAAGGGTGAGGAGGTGCCTGCCTCTGCCTACTTTCTGCAATAGCTTTTCCGGAATCAAATCCGACCTCACGGAGTGGAATTTCGGGGGTGTCGATAGTCAGGGGGGGTCTGTCTTCCATACCTTCAGAATTACAAACGTCTCGAAGGAGGATTTTGTGATAGGTTCCCTTTCGACAAATTGTTCGTGTGTTCATCCGTACATCGGGATAGTGAAAATCAAGGCGGGGGAGAGTGTCGGGATGGAGGTGTCGATTAATCCCTCCGGAGCGTACGGGGAAAGAGAATATTTTGTAATTTTACACGATAAGGATGAAAAACCGGTTCAGAAGTTCTCCTTGAAGATGGAGGTCTTCTGAAATTGAGATACCGAATACAAATCTTACATATATGAAGAAGTTAGCTTTAATCGCCGTAACATTGCTTGCCCTTGCATCCTGCAGGCAGAAAGCTGAAACCGAATATGAATATCCTTTCAGGAATCCGAACCTGAAGGTTGAGCAGAGGGTGGAGGACCTGATTTCGAGGCTCACTCTCCGGGAGAAGGTGGGTATGACTATGAGCAGTTCGTTCTCCGTAGATAGGCTCGGAATTCCTGCATATACCTGGTGGTCAGAGGCTTGCCACGGTATAACCGGAGCCGGGGTGACAGTGTTCCCGCAGTCTATTGGTCTGGCCGCATCTTTCGATACTGAAAGACAGTTTGAAATCTACACCGCCGTCTCCGACGAGGCGCGCGCAAGGTGGAATTCCACGGAGCACAACGAATTCGGAATAGATTCCAAATATTGTCTGGAGTGGTGGCACGGACTCTCATTCTGGTGTCCCAACGTCAATATATTCCGTGACCCCAGATGGGGCCGCGGGCAGGAGACAAGCGGCGAGGACCCGTTCCTTGCAGGAGAGATGGGGGCTGCGGTTGTCAAGGGAATGCAGGGCGACAACGACCGCTATTTCAAGACGATTGCCTGCGCCAAGCATTTTGCGGTCCACAGCGGACCTGAATCAAGCCGTCACAGATTTGACGCCAGAGTATCGCAGCGTGACCTGTGGGAGACTTATCTCCCCGCATTCAAGAAGCTTGTCGATGCCGGAGTCCAGCAGGTGATGGGAGCCTATAATCGTTATGAAGGAGAGCCCTGCTGTGCGAGTGACCGTCTGCTCGGTGATATCCTCCGTGGCAAATGGAACTATCAGGGTTTCGTGGTGAGTGACTGCGGCGCAATCGACAATTTCTATGAAAAAGGACGGCACGAGACTCATCCCGATGCGGCGTCTGCAAGTGCGGCCGCCGTGAAAGCCGGATGCGACGTCGAGTGCGGAACAAGCTACGATGCTCTCTCCGAGGCTGTTGAGAAGGGGTATATCACTGAAGCTGAGATAGATGTCAGCCTCCGCAGGATATTGACCGCGCGAATCAGGCTCGGTATGTTCGACCCTGTCGAGCTGGATCCCTGGAGAAACCTCGGTGCATCCGACCTGAGCACAGAGAAGAACCACGAACTGGCCCGCAAGGCGGCTCAGGAGACTATGGTCCTTCTCAAGAATGACGGTATCCTTCCTCTTTCAAGGGAATTGAAGAAGATAGCTGTAATCGGCCCCAATGCCGACAATGCATATATGCATCTGGGCAACTACAACGGAACGCCGATTGATGAGCACAGCCTGTCAATCGTCGATGCCATAAGGCAGGCCGCAGGTTCCGCTGAAATCATCTACAACAAGGGATGCGAGAATATTGTCGAGAAGGGAGAAGAGGAGGTGAATTACTCACAGATGCAGAGTCAGATTGCCGATGCTGACGTCATCATCGCCGTCACGGGACTTACCGCCAAACTCGAGGGAGAGGAGATGAGCATTGACTGCGACGGCTTCTACCGTGGCGACAGGACTGCCATCGAACTCCCCGAAGTTCAGCAGAATCTTGTAAGAGCAGCGCGTCAGACGGGAAAACCCGTTGTGGTGGTGAACTGCAGCGGCTCCGCGATTGCCTTCGGCTCCATTGAGAAAGATTATGATGCGCTGATACAGGCGTGGTATGGCGGACAGGCCGCCGGCCTTGCAGTTGCCGACGTTCTGTTCGGGGATTACAACCCCGCCGGAAGACTCCCTATAACATTCTATGAATCGACCTCCCAGCTTCCTTCCGATTTTGAGGATTACAATATGGAGGGAAAGACATACCGGTATTTCCGTGGCACACCTCTCTACGCATTCGGCTATGGCTTGAGCTATACGACGTTTGAATATGGTCAGGCCAAGGTAAAGGGTTCGAGCCACAAGATTACCGTCCCTGTGACGAATACCGGCTCGGTTGACGGAGACGAGGTGGTCCAGATATACGTCAAGGCTCTTGACAATCCCGAGGCTCCGATAAAGTCCCTCAAGGGATTCAAGAGGGTCAATGTCCCCGCCGGCAAGACCGTCAACGTCACGATTGAACTCGGTGACCAAGCCTTTGAATTCTACAATTCGGCAGTAGATGGACTGAGTGTCGCGAAGGGCCGTTACAAGATACTATATGGCGGATCTTCTCGTGATGAAGATCTCAAATCAATAGACATAACCATCTGACGGCCTTCCCTTATGGAGAAAACCTGGAGGTGGTTCGGAAAGAAGGACAAGGTGACCCTTGAAATGCTCCGGCAGATAGGGGTAGAGGGGGTCGTCACCTCCCTGTATGACCTGCCGAACGGTGAAGTCTGGGATCGGGGGTCAATCGAAAGAGTGAAGAGACAGATAGAGTCCTCCGGTCTGCGCTGGTCTGTTGTGGAAAGCCTTCCCGTCAGTGAGCATATAAAATATGCGGGGCCGGAGAGGGATCGTCTGATTGACAATTACATATCAAGCCTGGAAAATCTGGGCCGGTGCGGTGTCACCACGGTATGCTACAACTTTATGCCTGTAATAGACTGGGTGAGGACCGACTTGGATCATCTTCTTCCGGACGGCTCGACGACTCTTTATTTCGATTATGCAAAGTTCGCATACTTCGACCTGAAGATATTGGAAAGGAAGGGGGCGGAGGATGATTATGACTCCCGGACTCTTGCCAAAGTGGAGGAACTGGACGGAACGTTCACTTCGGAGGACCGAAAGTCGTTGATAGATGCAATAATTCTCAAGACACAGGGCTTTATATGCGGTAATTTCACCTCTGACGAGAAGGAACCTGTCGAGAAATTCAAGACTCTTCTGTCACGATATGAGGGAGTTACTGAAGAAAATCTGCGCGAAAACCTCCGCTATTTCGTGGATGCCGTGATGCCTGTCTGTGACAGGTGGAACATTGATATGTGCATCCATCCTGACGACCCGCCCCTGAAGAGAGTGTTCGGACTGCCGAGGATAATGACGGATGCCGGTGACGTCAGGCGGTTGCTTGAAATGAACGGCAATCCCCATAACGGACTGACGTTCTGTGCCGGTTCCCTCTCCGCGGGGAGAGGCAATGATGTTGTGGGTATGGCGCAGGAATTTGCAACCCGGACCCATTTTGTCCATCTACGGTCCTGTGAAGTGTTACCGAACGGGGATTTCATCGAGGCTCCCCATACAGGGGGCCGTGCGGACCTGGTGGAACTATGCAGGATATTTCTTTCGGAGGAGTGCAGGCGTGGGAAGGAGATTCCGATGAGGGTGGACCACGGACGGAACATTCTTTCCGACAGGGACGGAGGATATAATCCCGGATACGGGTTCAACGGCAGGATGCTGGCTTTCGGACAGGTGGAGGGTATGCTCTGTGCGGTTGAGAATGAAATGAGAAACAATAATTTGAAAAAGATATGAACGAACTCTATTCAATTGCCGGCAAGGTGGCCGTGATAAGCGGTGCCGCCGGAGTTCTGGGCGGAAGTCTCGCCCGCCATTTCGCATCTCAGGGTGCCTCTGTCGTTGCACTCGTGCACAGGGAGGAGCAGGTTGCTCCTGTTCTTGAGGAACTGAAGTCCCTTGGCGGAACTCCTTCCTCTTATGCCTGTAACGTGATGGATACCGAATCGGTGGCGGCAATAGCCTCCGAGGTGGTTGCCTCCTACGGGAAGGTCGATATTCTGATAAACGTGGCCGGGGGCAATGTCCCCGGGGCTACGGTGATGCCGGACCAGAATTTCTGGGAGATGAAAATCGAAGATTGGGAAAAGGTGCTCAATCTCAACCTGAACGGGACGGTCTTCCCCTGCCACGTCTTCTCGAAAACCTTTGCGGAGCAGGGATACGGCTGCATCCTGAACATCTCCTCGATGGCGGCGTATGATGCGCTCAGCCGTGTCGCAGGCTACGGGGCTGCAAAGGAGGGGGTATCCAACTTCACCCGCTGGCTGGCTTCCGAGATGGCAATCAAATACGGAGAGAAGATCAGGGTCAACGCTCTCGCTCCGGGCTTCTTCATCGGAAAGCAGAATCGAGCCGCCCTTCTCAACCCGGACGGCAGTTATACGGAACGTTCCGGCAAGGTCCTTAACAAGACTCCGATGCGCCGTTTCGGTGACATTACCGAACTCAACGGAGCCGCACAGTTCCTCTGCTCAGATGCGGCATCATTCATTACGGGTGTCATCCTCCCCGTCGATGGCGGATTCAGTTCATTCAGCGGAGTGTAGGCCTATGACATACATTAATAAAGATTTTTTGCTTGGCAGTGACACGGCGCGCGACCTCTATCACAGCAGCGCCGAAGGCCTCCCTATAATCGATTACCATTGCCACCTTTCTCCTGCCCAAATTGCGGAGAACATACAGTTCAAGGATATTACCCAACTGTGGCTGGTAGATGGCCACGCCGGGGACCACTACAAATGGCGCGCGATGAGGGGCAACGGAGTTCCTGAAGAGTATATCACCGGAAACCGCACCTCCTGGGAGAAATTCGAAAAATGGGCTCAGACCGTGCAATATGCGATGCGCAATCCCCTCTATCATTGGAGCCATCTGGAATTGAGCCGTGTGTTCGGCATCGACAAGGTCCTCAATCCTCAGACCGCCCGCGAGATTTTCGAGGAGTGCAACGCGATGCTTGCCACCCCCGCCTTCCGCGGACAGGAACTGATATGCAAGTTCAACGTGGAGACCGTCTGCACCACAGACGACCCTGTGGATGACCTTCGCTATCACGCTCAGATTGCCGCCCATCCTTTCGGAGTGAAAGTCCTTCCGGCCTGGAGGCCCGACAAACTGAACGCCATCGAAAACGTGGAGAGTTTCAAGGCGTATGTTGACAAACTTTCCGAAGTGTCGGGTCTCTCCATATCGAATTACGACCAGCTGCTTCAGGCGCTGCAAGTCCGACACGACTTCTTTGCATTGATGGGCTGCAAGCTGTCAGACCACGGCCTTGACACCTTCTTCGCCGAGGACTACACCGTTTCGGAGGTTGACTCCATCTTCAAGGCGGCCCTGTCCGGCAGACGTCCGGACAAGGCACAGGCCGACAAGTTCCGCAGCGCACTCCTCGTTGACCTTGCGGTGATGGATGCAAAAGCCGGGTGGACGCAGCAGTTCCATATCGGCCCCCTTCGCAACAACAATTCGAAGATGTTCGCCTCAATCGGTCCGGATACCGGGTTCGACGCTATCGGGGACTGGCCCTGTGCGCAGGCGGGGCACCGCTTCTTCGACCGTCTGGCGAGCTGCGATGCACTTGCAAAGACAATCCTTTACAACCTCAATCCGAAGGATACGGAAGTCCTTGCGGTTATGGCATATACGTTCAATGACGGGACTGTTCCCGGCAAGATGCAGCTCGGCAGCGGATGGTGGTTCCTCGATCAGGAGGACGGAATGCGCAAGCAGCTGAACGCACTGAGCGCGCTCGGGCTTCTGAGCCGCTTCGTGGGGATGCTGACAGATTCCCGCAGTTTCATAAGTTATCCCAGACACGAATATTTCCGCAGGATTCTCTGCAATCTGATTGGGGAAGATGTGGAGAGAGGTGCACTTCCAGCTTCTGAACTGCCGTTCCTCCACAAAATGGTGAAGAATATCTCATATTTCAATGCAAAAAACTACTTCCGTTTCGGGGAGTGACAATGATAAAATTATGAAAAAAATACTTATTGCATTTGCCGTCGTTGCAACACTCAGCTCCTGCACAAAGCAGGAAACTATGTCCCAGATTGCGGAGAGAGTATATTCTCTTGCCGCTGTCCAGCTCAAGACAATGGCTCCGGAGCTTGCTCCGGGAGTTACTCCCGTTCACGTGGAGAACGGGGAATTCATCAAATCCGACGCGGGCAGTTGGGTGAGCGGATTCTACCCCGGTTCACTCTGGCTTGCATACGAATATACGAAGGACGAAGAACTGAAGACTCTGGCCGACAGGTTCACTATGGACCTTGACAGCTTGGTGAATTTCGAACCCGACCACGATCATGGTTTCCGCGTCAATTGCAGTTACGGCAATGCCTATAGAATTACGGGTGACAGGAAATATCTTCCGATGCTCAAATGGGCGGCGCAGATTCTTGCGGGACGCTTCAATCCTATTGTGGGCTGTACCCGCAGCTGGAACCACGGCAAATGGGAGTACCCCGTAATCATTGACAATATGATGAATCTGGAACTCCTCTACAATGCCACCGGTCTCTTTGAAGATGTCAACTATGACGAAATATGCGATATCCACGCGCAGACCACAATGAGAAATCATTTCCGTGAGGATTACTCGACCTGGCATTTGGTCAACTACTCCACCAAGGACGGCAGTGTCCTCGGGAAGCAGACCGTTCAGGGCTATTCCGATGACTCTATGTGGGCCCGCGGAGAAGCCTGGGCTCTCTATGGTTACACGATGATGTTCCGTGAGACCGGAAATGAGATTTATCTCCGTCAGGCCTGCAATATTGCTGACCTTTTGCTCGATCGGCTTCCCGCAGACGGTGTTCCGTACTGGGATTTCGACAGCAAGGATATCCCCAATATCGAAAGGGATGCTTCCGCCGGCTGCATAATGGCTTCGGCGTTCCTTGAACTTGCTGGATTTTCCGGAAACGGTGCCTACAGGGAGATGGCTGAAAAGCAGATCCGCACTCTTGCTTCCCCTGAGTACCTTGCGCAGCCCGGTGAGCAGTTCGGCTTCATCCTCAAGCACAGTGTGGGCAATTATCCCGGAGGGGACCAGATTGACGTTCCTCTCACATACGCTGATTACTATTTCCTGGAGGCTCTTTCAAGATTGTAGGGGATTATGAAAGTTTCATCTCTTTTTGCAGGGGCGATGGCGCTCCTGACCCTGTGCGGCTGCAGCGGTGAGACCGCCTCAGTAATGGCCAGACACGTGCCCGAGCGGGCTGATGATTTCGTGTTCGAGAATGACCTGATATGCGGCCGATTCTACGGGCAGGCTCTGGAAGGGGAAACCATATCCCCGGGGGTTGATGTCTGGGTGAAAATTCCCGGAGCTCTGGTGGCTGACCGCAGATACAGGGATGACCTTGAAAACGGAAAATCATATCATATAAACTGGGGAGACGGCAAGGACTGTTACAAAGTCGGCCGAAGTCTTGGCGCCGGGGCATCGGCTCCCATAGTTGATGGTGTCCTGTATCTTCCTGCGACCAACTACCGTTCATATTCGATAGACAGCTGTACTGCCGACTGCGTTGTCTTCACTCTCCACTATCCGCAGTGGGATGTGGCCGGAGTCGGGGTGACCCTGGATAAAACTGTCACGGTCAAGGCAGGGTCCTATTTCTGCTCAGTAAGGGACGTTTACAATTTCTCCTCCCCGGATGCCGAGATAGATATCGCCTGCGGAGTTTTTCGTCATATCGATGACAATCGCATAGAGGAAGAGTTGCTTGCAGACGGCTGCTATGCCATCTGGGAACACGCTTCAGACCAGAGCGTGGAACCTGAAGACGGAATGCTCGGGGTGGGTGTCAGAATGAAAGGCGCGCGGTGGTCCGGATATACCGCCGACAAGACCCACGGAGTCTGTGTGAAGAGGGTCAAATCCGGAGAACCGGTATGCTACGAATTCGCCTCCTGCTGGAGCAAGGCCGACATCACCACCTCTGAGGAGTGGTTCGCGCTGTTCCGGTAGGCTATCTCAGGTCCGCCGTCGCGCACCAGTCCATATCGTTGTAGTCGTCATTTTCTCCGCACATACCCCAGATGAAGGTGTAGTTGCGGGTGGCGCAGGCTGAGTGTATGCTCCACTGGGGAGAGATTACAGCCTGCTCGTTATGCATCCAGATATGTCTGGTCTCCTGCGGCTCGCCCATAAAGTGGCAGACAGCCGCATCCTCGGGAAGCTCAAAGTAGAAATAAACCTCCATACGGCGGTCGTGGGTGTGCGCGGGCATTGTGTTCCAGGTGCTTCCGGGAGCCAGTTCGGTCATTCCCATCTGCAGTTGGCAGCAGGGGACAACCTCCTTGACCAGAAGTCTGTTGATTGTGCGCTCGTTGGACTCTTCGAGGCTGCCAAGGTGCATTACCACAGCATCCTTCCTGCTGACCTTCTTCACTCCTGTCTCGCGGTGAGCCGTGGCGGAGCAGAAGTAGAAGTGTGCGGGCTTATCGGGGCTGTCGCTGCTGAAGGTGACGTGGCGGTCTCCTTTACCGACATAGAGGGCTTCCTTGTATTCAAGATGGTATGTTTCGCCTCCGACTTTGACGCTTCCGGTACCTCCGACGTTTATGATACCCAGTTCGCGGCGCTGCGTGAACCAGTCTGCGCGGAGAATTTCAGGGGCGGAGAGAAGGAGTTCTTCCTTTACCGGGACAGCTCCTCCGGCTATGATGCGGTCGAACATCGAATAGACCATATTGATTTCGTCGGGAACCATAACGTTTTCCACAAGATATTCCTTGCGGATGCGTTCCGTATCGTAATGTTTCGCGTCAACGTTGCTGGACGCCTGTCTTACTGTACAGTTAATCTTTGTCATATTTTATTTGGGTTGTTTTCCTATGTAGGCGAGGATACCGCCATCAACGTAGAGGATGTGTCCGTTGACTGCATCGGAGGCGTGTGAGGCCAGGAATACTGCCGGGCCTCCGAGTTCATCGGGTTCGAGCCAGCGTCCTGCGGGGGTTTTGGCGCAGATGAAACTGTCGAACGGGTGGCGGCTGCCGTCGGCCTGAGGTTCGCGCAGCGGTGCTGTCTGCGGCGTTGCGATATATCCGGGGCCGATTGCGTTGCACTGTATGTTGTACTCTCCGTATTCAGAGCAGATGTTGCGGGTGAGCATTTTCAGCCCGCCTTTTGCCGCAGCGTATGCGGAGACTGTCTCTCGGCCGAGTTCTGACATCATTGAGCAGATGTTGATGATTTTACCTTCCTGCCGCTCCATCATCTGGGGCAGCACGGCCTTCGCGCAGATGAAAGGACCTACAAGGTCTATGTCGATTACCTGCTGGAATTCGTTGCGCGACATCTCGTGCATCGGTATGCGCTTGATGATTCCGGCATTGTTCACAAGTATGTCGATGTGTCCGAATACGGCAGTCGCGTCGGCAACCATCCTGTGCACGTCATCCTCGTTTGTCACGTCGCACAGATATCCCCGCGCATTGATACCGTCCCTGCGGTAATCCTCGAGGGCCTTGTCTATGTTGTTCTGTGTCCGGGCGTTGAAGATAATGGCCTCGGCTCCCGCCCCTGCAAGGGCTTTCGCAATGGCATAACCGATTCCGTAGCAGCCTCCGGTGACCAGGGCTACCTTACCTTCCAGTGAAAATGGATTGCTCATCTTGAAATGAATTTTGTTTGATGCCGCAAATATACGAATGTTTGGCCAAAGCCGGAATAGTTTTGTAATCTGTGCAGGAAAGATTAACTTTGTCAGTCAAGTTTATCCTTATGGCAAGAATTGTTACAATGGGGGAGATAATGCTCCGCCTCAGTCCGCAGAGTTGCGGCAGGTTCATACAGTCCGACGTTTTCAGGGTTATTCCCGGCGGTGGTGAGGCCAACGTAGCTGTCGGTCTTGCAGGTTTCGGGCACTCTGCCGGTTATGTTACAAAACTTCCTGACCATGAGATCGGGCAGATTGCCGTAAATGCCTTGCGGGGTTTCGGTGTCGATACGAGTTTTATCTGCAGGGGCGGGGAGAGAATAGGTCTCTATTATGCTGAGACCGGCGCTTCGATGCGTCCCTCTAAAGTGATATATGACAGGGCACACTCGGCAATTGCCGAGGCGGTTCCGGAGGATTTTGATTTCGATGCGATTATGGAGGGTGCTGACTGGTTTCACTGGTCAGGTATCACCCCCGCTCTCTCCGACAGGGCCGCACATCTTGTGGCTCTTGCCTGTCAGGCCGCGAAAAGGAAGGGCGTGACGGTTTCGGTTGATTTGAACTTCAGGAAGAAATTATGGAGCAGTAAGAAAGCCATCTCAGTGATGCGCCCCTTTATGGAATATGTCGATGTGTGCATCGGCAATGAGGAGGATGCCCGGCTTTGCCTCGGCTACGCTCCTGATGCCGATGTGGAGGGCGGGCATACGGATGCTGCCGGATATGAGGGGATTTTCCGCAGGATGAGGGATGATTTCGGATTCAAATATGTGGCATCCACTCTCCGTGAGTCGGTTTCCGCTTCCTGCAATGGCTGGAAGGCGATGATTTATGACGGCAGGGAATTTTATCAGAGCAAGCGTTATGAGATTAATCCGATAGTTGACCGTGTAGGAGGAGGGGATGCCTTTTCCGCCGGCCTGATACACGGACTTCTCAAATACGGGGAAAAGAAGCAGGCATTGGAGTTTGCAGTCGCGGCTTCGGCTCTTAAACAGACAATTGAAGGCGATTTCAATCTTGTAAGCGAGGGGGAGGTCCTCTCTCTTATGGGAGGAAATTCCAACGGACGAATACAGAGATAGATATGGCAAGATATGACAAACTGCAGGTCCTTGAGACCATAAACGGGACCGGTGTCGTGCCCGTCTTCTATAACGGGTCAGTTGAAATATCGGAGAGTGTCCTGCAAGCCTGCTATGATGGAGGCATAAGGGCGTTCGAATTCACGAACAGGGGGGACTTCGCGCACGAGGTTTTCGGGGGACTGGTGAAGTATGCTTCAGAAAAACTTCCCGGAATGGTTCTGGGTGCGGGTTCTGTGGTGGATTCAGGCACTGCATCCCTGTTCCTTCAGTTGGGTGCGGATTTCATTGTAGGCCCGCTCTTCAACGCTGAGGTGGCAAAGGTCTGCAACCGCCGTCAGGTGCTGTATATTCCCGGATGTGCGACTCCGACTGAGATAGGAGATGCTCAGGAATCGGGATGCGAGGTTTGCAAGGTTTTTCCCGGAGATGTTCTGGGTCCCGCTTTCGTGAAGTCGGTCAAGGCTCCTATGCCCTGGAGCAGACTTATGGTGACCGGAGGTGTCAAGCCGGATAGAGAGAATCTCGAAGCCTGGTTCAATGCCGGAGCCGATTGTGTCGGTATGGGGTCGAACCTCTTCCCGAAAGACGCCCTCAGCAAAGGCGAATGGGGGAGGATAACTTCCCTCTGCGCCGGAGTGATGGAAATTGTAAACAAATACAAACGATAAGATATGACTACTCAGGCAAAACTTATGTCCAACTGGAGATGGTGGCTCTGCTCGCTGCTGTTTGTGGCGACCACCGTCAATTACCTTGACCGTCAGGTACTTTCACTTACATACGAGGAATTCATCAAGCCGCAGTTCCACTGGACTGACGCCAATTACGGAACAATCACCAGTTTCTTCTCCATCTTCTATGCAATTGCCTGTCTTTTCGCAGGCAAGTTCGTCGACTGGATGGGAACGAAGAAGGGCTATCTGATTGCAATCGGGGTATGGTCGTTCGGCGCCTGCCTTCACGCTCTCTGCGGATGGGCGACCGTCCAGTTTGTGGATGGCATAAACTCTGTCGTCGCGATGAAAGCCGTCGAGAATGGTAGCAACATAGCTCTTGCGATATCAACCACGTCTGTCTATCTTTTCCTCCTCTGCCGCGGTATCCTTGCCCTCGGCGAGTCCGGGAACTTCCCGGCTGCCGTCAAGATAACGGCTGAGTATTTCCCTAAGAAGGACAGGGCTTTCGCAACTTCAATCTTCAATGCCGGAGCATCCGTAGGCGCTCTTGCGGCTCCTCTTATGATTCCGCCCCTTGCAGTGAAACTTGGCTGGGAGATGGCTTTCATCATCATAGGTGCTCTCGGTTTTGTCTGGATGTTCTTCTGGCAGTTTATGTATGAAAAGCCGGAGAAGAGCAAGCACGTGAACGCAGCCGAACTGGAATATATCCACGAGGACGATGCCGCCGAGGCGGCTGAGAAGGCCCGGGCCGCAGCTTCCGAGGAGAAGCCGATACCGATGCTCAAGTGCTTCACCTACAGGCAGACCTGGTCGTTCATCATCGGCAAATTCTTCACCGACGGTGTATGGTGGTTTTTCCTTTTCTGGGCTCCCTCATATTTCAGCAACCAGTTCCACGCTCCTGCAACCTCTTTCCTCGGTCAGGCGCTGATTTTCACACTGTATGTGATTGTCACGGTGATTTCAATATTCGGCGGGTATCTGCCCAGAATTTTTGTTGACAAGAAGGGGATGAACCCTTATCACGGACGTATGCTGGCGATGTTGATGTTTGCGGTCCTTCCTATCGCGTCCCTGCTTGCACAGCCTCTCGGAATGCATTTCGAGAATCCCTGGTGGGTGGCAGTCCTTATCGGAATCGCCGCCGCGGGACATCAGGCCTGGAGCGCCAATATCTTCTCCACCGTCGGCGATATGTTCCCCAAGAGCACGATTGCAACCGTCACCGGTATCGGTGCGATGGCCGGCGGAGTAGGGTCGATGATTATTCAGAAAATTGCGGGCAACCTCTTCACGTATGCGGAGCAGGCCGGTTCGGCCTTCACCTTTATGGGTTTCGAGGGCAAGTCTGCCGGATACTATGTGATTTTCTGCTTCTGCGGTGTGGCCTATCTGATTGCCTGGTGCATAATGAAGATTCTGGTCCCGAAGTACAAGCCTATCGTTCAGTAGTAGCATCTCAGGTCTTGAGTTGCGCAATACGCGAGTCACTCGCGTATTGCGCAGCTTTTGATGGCTGTTGTGCGTGGACTGCTTGATTCCGCGCACGGCAGGGACAGGTTGCGTCGGCTGCTGAGCTTCAGTGCCTGAAAGTTGTGCGTCTTCGTGCTTCGAATTTTCTCTATAGCGATTTTTGCTGACACAAATTGTCAATAATCCTTTGTACCTTTACACAAACTGTTTGACAAAAAGTATGAAAGATTGCCGTTCCTCCGATATTATTTCGCATGTCCTCCGTGGAGAGGATGAAACTGTGCTGTTTCAGGGGAATGATGTTCACTGTTCCGGAGTGGCGGAATTGGCAAATTGTAAAAAACAATTGAAATAGAAGAGATAAAATGTCCAAGAAAACAGATATCAAGTTATTTGAAGAGCGTCAGGTGCGTTCAGTATGGGATGATCAGGAAGAACGATGGTATTTCTGCATTACAGATGTAGTCGGCATTCTTACGGACAGTATCAATCCAATAGACTATATCAAGAAAATGAAAAAGCGGGATCCGCTTCTTGCCGAAGGGTGGGGACAGATTGTCACCCCCCTTTCCATAGAAACGAAAGGAGGTCCTCAAAAGATGAATTGTGCTTCATCTGAAGGTATTTTTCGTATCATTCAGTCTATTCCATCGCAAAAGGCAGAACCCTTCAAACAATGGATGGCTCAAGTGGCCTCACAACGCCTTGATCAATTGGCAGACCCCGAACTTAGTATCAACCAGGCACTTGAAGATTACAAACGCCTTGGCTATAGCGATAATTGGATTAATCAGCGGCTGAAAAGCATCGAAATTCGCAAAGACCTGACTGATCAATGGAAATTGCATAATGTTCAGGAGGGGATGCAATATGCCACACTTACCGACATCATCTATCAAGTATGGGCAGGCAGAACAGCCAAGCAGTATAAACAATTAAAGGGTCTCAAGAAAGAAAATCTTCGTGATAATATGACCAACGAAGAACTTGTGCTGAATATGTTGGCGGAACTCTCCACTACCAGCATCACCAAGGCAAAAGACCCGCAGTCCTTTGAAGAGAATATGCAGTGTGCAGCCGACGGAGGCAATGTCGCGCGTGTTGCCAGAGAGGAACTGGAGGCAAAAACAGGGAAATCGGTAGTTTCACCATTAAGTGCGAAAAAGTTTTTTGAGAGTCAAAAAGTCAGAGAACTTGAAGAGAAGAAAAACAAAAAAGAGTAACATATGGAATAGAACACATAGGCGTTGAAACAGGTTTGGACGTAACTGAAACGCTGATAATATAATGTGCGGATGTCAAGTGTTGCAACAATTCGCTTGACTTTCGCATTAATTGCATATCAGATAATTATGATTCTATCACCTTATCAGAATACGATTTCGATGATTACTGTCATAGGCTCGCAAATATGCCTCTTTTGTGGATTGAAAATCAATTATATCTGATATGCCGGTGTCGCCCCTCACGTAGGGGCGTGGATTGAAACCGTTCACGACATAATGCTCGAACGTCTGTAAGGACGGATTAATCCATCGGGGTCAGGACCACGTTGCGGAACTGTACGGGACCGCCTTCGCTCTGGAGCGCGATAGGACCGCTCTTGGCGAGGTCTGTGGCCTCGTTTTGGAGTACTCCGTTGACATATGTCGTGATGTGGCCGTCCTTGACTGTGATTACAGCTTTGTTCCATTCGCCCGGCTCGAACTCTGAGGATTCTGCAATCTTCTCTTTGCGTCCAATGATACCCTCGACCCATTCCACACCTTCGATGTGGGAGCCGGAAAGTGCCAGGAACTGTCCGGCGTCACCAGCCTTGAGCTGATGCTCGACGCAGGTCGGAAGCGGAGCGGAATGCTTCTCTATGTTTAGGAAGATACCGCTGTTGGAAGGCTCGCCAGGCCATCTCCATTCCACGGTGAGTGTATAGTTCGAATATTCCCGGAGTGTGTACATATAGCCGAAAGGCTGTCCTGCGATGTTGATTACACCGTCGCTGACATAGAATACGTCAGAAGCAGCGACGTTTTCGTCGGCGAGAACGAAGTCCCAGCCTTCGAGGTCGGTCCCGTTGAAAAGTGAAATGCCTCCGTTATTGCTGTTGCATCCTGCAGCAATGAGCGAGACGGTGAGAAGAGTGATGATTTTTGTTTTCATAGTGAAGTAGCAATAATTATCTTATCAGTCAAAGAGTACAATCGTTAAAGATACAAAAAAGTTTGCGAGAAGACGTTTATCTCAAGTGAACGGGTACAACATATACTTGGGCGGTTACCATATCTGCTTCATCCGTCTGAATAGATGAACACAAACGAAAGCAGTTAGTGGTCGTAAACGATGTCGGTTTGCGCAATACGCAAGTGATTAAGCCGGTTCGCGTCCGCGCAACTTTTGAAGCTACGTCGGGGGAATTTAAGCCTCAAACTCCCCCGAAATGACTGTTTGATGTGAAACGGGATGAAAAATCAAGAAAATCACCCCGCGGCAGACTGGTGACCAGACTTCGACTCTGGCGCAGACCTATCCCTGCTGACGGATGCGTGACGATTCAGCTACCCGCGGCAAATTATCGTTCAGTAGCGTCGGGTTCCACCATACTTCCGTAGTATGATATCCCGGTGCGTCTGGTACAGGTGCATTGGACCTGTACGGTTCCGTTGTTGTAGAACGTGAGGTTCACGTCCACGCGTTCGCCGCCGGTGGTGTTAGCCCGAAATTTCCAGACATAGACGCCTTTCTTGGCTTTCTTGTAGTTCTCCTTGATTTCTATCTCGCAGTCATCGAATCGGAGTCCTGCCTCGTCAATGCCGTACACAGCCGTCTCGGCGCGCCCGAAATATGGCAGGTCGGCTTTCAGTTTGCCGTCGCGGATGCAAATCCTGTATCCGTCAATGGAGGGGAACCCGGCCATCGAGGCGGGGCTGATATAGTTGATTTCCATTGTCAGACTGTGGGTGTCCAACGCCTTCTGAGTCAGCTCGGATACGGTATCATCTTTGGCGGTGGCAGAGGTGGCGGCAGTTGCGGCAAAAGACATCATTGCCACTATGGCTGTTAAGAGTTTGAGTGCTTTCATTTTCATAAAAAAAGAGCCTGAAACTGGTCCAGGCTCATCCAAGAATCTGTGGTTTCATTATTTCACGCGCTCGCCGTATGAACGGTCGGTGGTGTTGACTCTGATTTTCTCGCCTTCGTTGATGAAGAGAGGAACCATAATGATTGCACCTGTTTCGAGCTTGGCTTCCTTGAGAGCACTCGTGGTGGCCGTGTCGCCCTTGACTGCGGGCTCGGTATAGACAACTTCGAGCTCAACGTATGTGGGAAGTTCGCAGGTTAGGCAGCGCTCGTCGTCACCGTCAACCTTGAACACCATCTCCACAACCTGCCCTTCTTTCATAAGGTCTGAGTTTTCAATCACGTCCTTGGGGAGCTGTATCTGATCGTAGGTTTCGGTATTCATAAAATTGAACCCGTCCTCTTCTCCATAAAGGAACTGATACTCGCGGTGTTCCACTGTAATCGTCTCGACCCTTGCACCTGCGGTGAAGGTGTTTTCGAGGATTCGTCCGTTTTCAAGGTTACGGAGTTTTGTCTTCACGAAAGCGGGGCCTTTGCCCGGTTTGACGTGCTGGAACCATACTATCGAGCAGGGTTTGCCGTTGAAATCAATGTAGAGACCGTTTTTGAAGTCAGCTGTTGTTGCCATAAAATATTGTTTTTGAATTATTGTTCCGTTAGATTATGCAAATATACAAAAATTTCTTCCAATTGCCACTTGGGTGTGGAAGTTGCGCCGCAGATGCCCACGCTGTCACCGTCCTTGAAGACGGCGCAGTCTATCCTGGATGCGTTTTCGATTCTGTAACATCTGGGATTCACGCTGCTGCACAGGTCGAAGAGGACTTTACCGTTGGAGCTTTCGCTTCCGCTCACAAAAAGGATAATATCGTGTTTCCTTGCAAATTCTTTCAGATGCTCGTATCGCTGCGTGACCTGCTTGCAGATTGTGTCGAAAACCTGGACATCGCACCCTCTCCGGCGGATATAATCGGCGATTCCCGCATATTCAAGGGCACTTTTTGTGGTCTGAGAGAAGAGCGCTACAGGCTTTGTGAAATCGATTTTAAGGGCGGCGGATTCGACGGAATCGACCACTATCGCATTCCCGTCGGTCTGTCCGACAAGACCGTTCACTTCAGCATGCCCGGCTTTTCCGAAGATTACGACCTGCCCGCCCTGTGGAGCCAGAAACTGATAGACCTCGCGGACCTTCTTCTGCAACTGCAGGACGACGGGGCATGTGCAGTCGATTACTTTGAGATTGTTCTTCTTCGCCGTGAGGTATGTTGCAGGAGGCTCTCCGTGGGCCCGGATGAGTACAGAACGTCCGCATAATTTTTCCAGATCCTTATAAGAGATTATTTCAAGCCCCTTGGCCTTAAGTCTGTCAAGCTCTTCAGAATTGTGGACTATCGCTCCGAGAGAGTAGAATTTCTCCCCGTCTTCCAGATGCTGTTCGGCTTTTTCAACCGCCCGCACGACTCCGTTGCAGAAGCCGGAATGGGGGTCTATCTCCACCGAGAGTCTCATAGCAATTTCAGATTGAATCTCTCCTGAAGGATTCCGTCAAGCCAGACCAGCTGCTCCTGTACAGTCATATCGCTGTTGTCCAAAACGATGGCATCGTCGGCCTGTTTGAGGGGATTCATTGCCCTGTGGGAATCGATGAAATCGCGTTCCGTCACGTTCTTGAGAATTTCATTGAAATTCACTTTCTGGCCGCTTTGCTCCATCTGCCGCATTCTACGCTCCGCCCTGATTTTGGTATCGGCCGTCATAAAGATTTTCAGGTCTGCGTTGGGAAAGACAGCTGTGCCGATGTCGCGGCCGTCCATCACGCAGCCCTTGCCACCGATGCGGTGGAGTTCGGCATCCACAAAGTTGCGCACAAAGGGAAGCGCGGCCACTGCACTCACGTTCGAGGCAACATCCATTTGTCTGATACGTTCTGATACGTCATTGTCGCACAGGAAGATGCGGCTTTCTCCATTTCTGTTGTTGAAAAAAGAAATCTCCACCCGCCCCAGGAGAAGGTGCTCCTGAAGAGCCCGGTCGTCGATGCTTCCGTTCCATCCGATCAGCCCTGTTTCAAGCGCGTAGAGGGTCACTGAACGGTACAGCGCTCCGCTGTCGAGGTAAGGGATGCCCAGCCTTGCGGCAATTTCCTTGGCGAAAGTACCCTTCCCTGTGGAGGAGTGCCCGTCTATTGCGATAATCAGACCTGTCATATCAGTTGATATTTGTTTCGGCAAAGTTACGAAAAATACCTCAGCGAACGAAGCGAAATTATTCGTATCTTGCGAGGAATTTTGTACGAATAGAATTAGTGTATATGAAAATCCTGATTATCGATGACGAACGCAGCATACGCAACACTCTGAAGGAGATTCTGGAGTTCGAAGGTCACGTCGTATCGCTTGCGGAAGATGGGAAGCAGGGTGTCAATGCCGCTCTGGCCGAGAGTTTTGACGCCGTTTTCTGCGATATCAAGATGCCCGGTATGGACGGAATAGAGGTGCTTGAGACTCTTTCGAAAAGCGAATATGATGCGCCCGTGATAATGATTTCAGGGCACGGAGATATAGACACGGCCGTTAAATGCCTGAAGGGCGGGGCTTACGATTTTATTCAGAAACCGCTGGACCTTAACAGAATACTGATTACTTTGAAGAATGCGACCGACAAGACTTCCCTTGTCAAGGAGACTACCATTCTGAAGAAGAAGATTCAAGGCAAGTACGAGATGATAGGGGAATCCCCCGCTATCCGTCATATCAAGGATGTCGTGGACAAGGTGGCCGCGACTGATGCAAGAGTCCTGATAATGGGCTCCAACGGTACGGGCAAGGAGCTTGTTGCCCGCAGGATTCACGACAAGAGCCTAAGGGCCGGCTCTCCTTTCATTGAGGTGAACTGCGCGGCCATCCCCGGAGAACTGATTGAAAGTGAGCTTTTCGGACACGAAAAAGGCTCCTTCACTTCTGCCATAAAACAGCACAAGGGGAAATTCGAGCAGGCGGAAGGCGGCACGCTCTTTCTGGACGAAATCGGCGATATGAGTCTGGCCGCACAGGCGAAGGTCCTTCGCGTCCTTCAGGAGAATAAACTGTCCCGTGTGGGCAGCGACAAGGATATAACGGTGAATGTCAGGGTGGTGGCGGCAACCAACAAGAATCTTACCGACGAGATTGCCAAAGGCAATTTCAGAGAGGATCTATATCACCGCCTGAGCGTCATTGTCATTCACGTACCTTCGCTCAGTGAGAGAGTTGAGGATATTCCACTGCTGATGAACCACTTCATCAGCCAGATAAGCAGGGAGGAGGGAATCCCCGTGAAGAAGCTTCTGCCGGAGGCTGTGGCTGAACTGCAGAAACTGCCCTGGACGGGAAATATCCGGGAATTGAGAAACGTGGCCGAGAGACTGATGATTCTCTGCGGCTCCCAGATAACGAAGGAAGACGTTGCGGCATACGCGACTCCCTCCATATAGAGATTTCAGTTATGAATTTGGTAGCCATAGTAGGACGCCCGAACGTGGGCAAATCGACACTCTTCAACAGGTTGGTGGGTATCCGTCAGGCAATTGTAGATGAGACTGCCGGAGTTACCCGTGACCGCCATTACGGACAGTGCGAGTGGTGCGGGCACGAATTCTCCGTGGTCGATACCGGAGGGTTCACATCCAACAGTGACGACGTGTTTGAGGGTGAAATCAGAAAACAGGTGCTTATTGCCATAGAGGAGTGCGATCTGGTGCTTTTTATGGTGGAGGCCCTGACAGGAGTGACGGATTTCGACTCCGAGATAGCGGATATTCTGCACCGCAGCAGGAAGCCGGTAATCCTTGCGGTGAACAAGGTGGATACCGGGGACAGGGTGTTCGACAGCTATCAGTTCTACAGCCTTGGATTGGGAGAGCCTTGGTGTATTGCCGCCGCGACGGGCAGTGGGACCGGAGACCTTCTTGACAAGGTGGTTGAGATGCTCCCCAAGGAGACGGTCGATGTTGCCGATCCGTTCGAGGGGTTGCCACGCTATACGATTGTGGGGAAACCCAATGTCGGCAAATCTTCCCTGACCAACGCCCTGTTGGGAGAAGAGAGGAACATTGTCACTCCGGTTGCAGGTACGACGAGGGATTCAATCTCTTCCCACTACAACAGGTACGGGCACGAATTCGTGATTGTGGATACTGCCGGACTGAGGAAAAAAACCAAAGTGACCGAGGACCTTGAATTCTATTCAGTGCTCAGATCCATCCGTGCGATAGAGAATTCCGATGTCTGCATCCTTATGGTCGATGCCACCACCGGGATAGAGGCACAGGATATGTCAATCTTCAATCTGATTGTCCGAAACCGCAAGGGGTGCGTGATTGTGGTCAACAAGTGGGATCTTGTGAAGGACAAGGGCTCAAATACGATGAACGAGTATATCAGGGCCATAGAAGCCAGGATAGCCCCGTTCAACGACATTCCCATAATATTCACCTCCGCTACCGGAAAGCAGAGGATAATGAACGTGATAGAGGCCGCTGATGAGGTTTATTGCAACTATTCGCGCCGTATTCCCACTTCACAGCTGAACGATGCGATGTTGCCTGAAATCGAGAACTATCCTCCACCTGCGTGGAAGGGTAAGTACATAAAAATCAAATACATCACCCAGCTTCCCACCAAGTCGCCGGCGTTCGCTTTTTTCTGCAATCTCCCACAGTATATACGCGACCCCTACAAGCGTTATCTTGAAAACAAACTGAGGGAACACTTCAGTTTCCGGGGATGCACGATACAGATATTCTTGAGACAGAAATGATGAAGGAACAACTGAACATAGCTCTATGCCAGAGCGATATAGTCTGGGAGGACGCTGCTGCCACCATCTCCCTGCTGGATTCTCCCACCCGCGCCTTCCTTTCAAGGTACGACACTGATATACTGATATTCCCCGAAACCTATTCGGTGGGGTTCAGTATGAATCCTGAAGTCTCGGAGCGCCCTGACGGACCGTCGTCACAGTGGCTCAGGGAGATTTCTAAGGCTTACGGCGTTGCTGTCATCGCTTCCGTTCCGACGCTGGACAAGGATGCAAAGGGAGTTGAATGCAGGTATAACCGCTGCTGGTTCATCTGCCCGGACGGTACGGAATATCATTACGACAAACACCATCTTTTCAACCATTCCGGAGAGGGTGCTGTCTATACCCCCGGGAAGGAGAGAGTCTGTATCAGTTATGCGGGTTGGAACATAGAACTCAATGTCTGCTATGACCTCAGATTCCCTGTGTGGAGCCGCAACAATGGTAACAGGTATGACCTTCTGGTCAATATCGCCAACTGGCCGGTGAGCCGTATCAAGGCCGCCTCCACTCTGATAAAGGCCAGGGCGGTGGAGAACAGCGCATACGCCCTGTTCTGCAACCGTATCGGTTCGGATCCCCTGTGTGAGTACAACGGGTGCTCGACCGTCGTGAACTGGTTCGGGGAGAGAATCTGCAGCGGACGGACAGTGGGTGGCCAGCGTTTCTACAGGGCAGCGTTGAAGGCGTCCGACATAAGTCATTATCGCGAAAGGTTTGCGGCCTGGCGGGATGCCGATGAATTTGCATTGTTGAACGATTCAAAATAACATACTGATGTCAGAAAAAATGTTGTTGCTTGGGGATGAGGCAGTTGCCCTCGGTGCGATCAACGCCGGCCTGTCCGGCGTCTATGCCTATCCCGGCACACCTTCCACCGAAATAACGGAGTTTATTCAGGGCCATCCCCTCGCCCGTGAGAGGAAAGTCCACAGCCGCTGGTCAACCAATGAGAAGACGGCTATGGAGGAGGCTCTCGGGATGTCATTCGCGGGCAAGAGGGCGATGGTGTGTATGAAACACGTCGGAATGAACGTCTGTGCCGACGCCTTTGTCAACAGTGCCATAACAGGAGTGAACGGGGGGCTGGTTGTGATTGCGGCCGACGACCCTTCGATGCACTCTTCCCAAAATGAACAGGACAGCCGATTCTATGGCAAGTTCGCCATGATTCCCATTCTGGAACCGTCCGACCAGCAGGAGTGCTACGATATGACGGCATACGCCTTCGATCTTTCAGAGAAGTTGAAACTGCCTGTACTGATGAGGCTTGTGACCAGGGTGGCTCATTCCCGCGCATCTGTGGTGACGGGTTCATCCAGGTGTCAGAACGCGCTCTCGCCGGAGGCGGATTCCCGCCATTGGGTCCTGCTTCCGGGCATTGCCAGGCGGCAGTATGCATCCTTGGTTGAAAAGCAGAATCTCATTGCTTCGCTGGCTGAAGAGTCGGCTTTCAACAGGTACGAGCCGTCGTTCTCCGACCTCGGAGTGATTGCCTGCGGAATAGCTTACAACTATGTGATGGAAGCTGGTGTAAAGAACGTGCTCAAGGTTTCCCAATATCCTTTGCCTGCGGCGGCCATAAAAGAGATGGCCCGGGGATGCGACAGGATTCTTGTGGTTGAGGACGGGCAGCCTTTTGCAGAGCAGGAGGTCAAGGCTATTCTCGGTGCCGGTTTCAAGGTTGAGGGGCGGCTGACAGGAGCTTTGCCTCGTACAGGGGAACTTACTCCGGACAGCGTTGCCGTAGCTCTCGGTCTGAAGGTGGAACCTGCATACGGACCGGCGGAAAATGTTTCTCCACGTCCTCCTCAACTGTGCAATGGATGTTCCCACAGGGACGTATTTGCAGCGCTTGTCAAGGTGCTGGAGGATTATCCTCAGGCAAGGGTGTTCGGAGACATAGGCTGCTACACGCTCGGGGCATTGCCCCCTTTCAAGGCTCTTGACAGTACGGTTGATATGGGTGCCTCCATTACGATGGCAAAAGGTGCGGCTGATGCGGGAATCTATCCCGCAGTTGCGGTAATAGGGGACAGTACCTTCACCCATTCCGGAATGACGGGTCTTCTGGATGCCGTCAACGAGAATGCCGACATTACGGTCATTATATCCGACAATCTGACCACCGCGATGACAGGTGGCCAGGACAGTGCCGGAACCAACAAGTTTGAAAGCATCTGCAAGGGTCTCGGTGTGAATCCCGACCATTTGAAGGTGGTTCTTCCGATGCCCAAGACGATGGATGAGATAAAGGAAGTCATCCGTCAGGAGATAAATTATCACGGAGTGTCCGTAATCATCCCCAGAAGAGAGTGTATGAATACCTTGAACAGGAGATTGCGTAAACAAAAGGCAGGAAAATGAAACTTGACATAATGCTTGCCGGTGTGGGGGGACAGGGTATCCTTTCCATCGCGACTGTAATTGGGGTTGCGGCTGTGGAAGCCGGAATCTGTCTCAAACAGGCTGAGGCTCACGGTATGAGCCAGAGAGGCGGGGATGTGCAGAGCCATCTGCGCCTTTCCACCGAGCCGATTCATTCTGACCTCATTGAGAAGGGTAGGGCAGATATGATAATTGCCCTTGAGCCGATGGAGGCCCTCAGATATGTGCACTATCTTTCTGCAGACGGAATGATTGTGGCATCTTCCGCCCCGTTTGTCAACATCCCCGACTATCCGGATGCCGGACAGTTGGAGAGGGAACTTTCCGCTTTCCCCAATGTGGTGAAAGCGGACGTTGTAGAGGCTTCGGCTCAGGCCGGAGTCCCGAGAAGTTCCAATATAATGCTTCTGGGTATGGCCGCCCCTTTTATGAAAATTCTTACTCCCGATGCTTTGAGCAAGGCTGTGGCCACTTTCTTCGCTCCCAAGGGCGAAGTTGTGGTGGAGGCCAATCTGAAGGCGTTTGACCTGGGACTTGAAATTGTTGCAAAATGAAGATATTCAGCGAAGAACTTGTTGAAGAGGCAAGAGTTGCCTGCAATGTTGCAGACCTTACAAAAGCTACGATAGGGGAGACAATCCTCCTTGCAGAGTATTTACAGAAGAGGACCGGAATCCCCTTCATACGGATGGATCAGGGTTCCCCGAGTCTTCCTTCGAACAGATTCGGAATCGAGACGGAGAAGGCTGCACTGGACCGTGGTGTCGGGGCTTTTTACCCTCCGGCAGACGGTATTCCGGAGGTGAAGACAGCGGCATCGGATTTTATCAAGGCGTTTCTGAACGTGAATGTAAGTGCCAGGTCGTGTGTCCCCTGCACCGGCTCAGTCACCGGCTCGTTTGCATCCTTCATCGCCTGCACCCAACGCGTGAAGGGAAAGGATAAGGTACTTTTCATAAATCCCGGTTTTCCGATAATGAACTCCCAGCTGAGGGTTCTCGGAATCGGATGGAAGGAGTTCGACATATATGAATACCGTGGTGAGGCGTTGCGGGACAAGTTGCACAGTATGCTTTCCGACGGGGACGTTGCCGTGATTTCCTATTCCAGCCCGAACAACCCGGCCTGGATATGTCTCACGGAGGATGAACTGAAGATAATCGGGGAGGCGGCGACGGAGTTCGACGCCGTGGTGATGGAGGATCTGGCCTATTTCTGTATGGACTACAGGCGGGATCTGGGACATCCGTATGAAGCTCCGTATCTGCCCACGGTGGCCCGATATACCGACAACTACATCCTTATGACCTCTTCTTCCAAGATTTTCAGTTATGCCGGTCAGAGGATAGCATTCATAGGCATAAGCGACAAACTGTACGACAGAGTGTATCAGCCTCTTGCCGACAGATACCATACCACGGGCGCGTTCGGTCCCACTCTGGTTGCAGCTATTCTTTATATGATTACCAGCGGATGCACCGCTTCCACTCAGTACGGCTATGCAGGGATGATGAGGCTTGCCTGTGAAGGGAAGATTAATTTCGTGGAAGATGTGAAGGCCTATTCGCAGCGGGCTGCCCGTATGAAGGAAATCTATTGTCGGAACGGTTTCCATATTGTGTATGACAAGGATGTGGATGAAGAGGTGGGGGACGGGTTCTTCTTCTCCCTCGGATACGGAAAGATGACCAGTTCCGAACTTGTAAGGGAACTGTTGTTCTACGGGATAAGCAGTATTTCTCTGGCGACCTCCGGAAGTTTGAGAAACGGGGTCCGTGCCTGCAGTGCGAGGGTCACCGAGGATATGTACGGGCTGTTGGAGGAACGGGCCCGCAATTTTAACGAGGATCACAAAGATTTGTAAATAAATATGATTATGGACATTACGTCAAGATATTTCAATCCTGAAATGGAGACTCTGGACCGTGACGGCATCCGAGTCCTCCAGACGGAAAGACTCCACGCAACTCTCCGTCACTGTATGAATTCGGAATTCTACAGGAACAGATTCCGGGAAAACGGCATTTCCGTGGAGGATATCAGGACTCTGGATGACCTGCATAAGATTCCTTTCACCACCAAGGCTGATCTCAGGGATACCTATCCTTTCGGGATGGCTTCCGTCCCTTTGGAAAAGTGTGTGCGTCTTCATTCCTCGAGCGGCACGACCGGGAACCCTACGGTCATCCTTCATACGCAGCGGGATCTTGACCAGTGGGCCAACGCCGTTGCAAGGTGTCTCTGGATGGTGGGCTGCCGTCCTTCCGATGTTTTCCAGAATTCATCCGGCTACGGAATGTTCACCGGCGGACTGGGATTCCAGTACGGAGCGGAGAAGCTCGGTATGCTGACAGTCCCTGCAGCTGCGGGTAACTCTCTCAGGCAGTTGAAATTCATAAAGGATTTCGGAACAACTGCCCTCCACGCCATCCCGAGTTATGCCTCCCGCCTTTTTGAGGTGATGGTGGAGCAGGGCATTGACCCACGCCGCGACACAAAGCTCCGCACTTTGGTCATCGGTGCCGAACCCCATAGTGAGGAGACCCGCCGCAGAATCGAGGATATGCTCGGTGTCAAGGCATACAATTCTTTCGGTATGAGCGAAATGTGCGGGCCTGGTGTAGCGTTTGAATGTCCTGAGCAGAACGGACTTCATATATGGGAGGATTACTACATCGTGGAGATTGTCGATCCCCAGACCCTCGAACCTGTGCCGGAAGGTGAAATAGGGGAGATGGTTCTTACCACCATAAATCGTGAGGCGATGCCTCTGCTGCGATACAGGACCCGGGACCTTACCAGGATTCTTCCCGGCGATTGCCCCTGCGGCAGACATCATCTCCGTCTGGACCGTATGCAGGGAAGAAGTGACGATATGATAATCATCAAGGGCGTCAATATCTTCCCCATTCAGATAGAGAAGATTCTGATGCAGTTCCCCGAAGTGGGCAGCGACTACCTCATCACTCTCGAAACTCTGTCCAACAACGACGCTATGACAATCGAAGTGGAACTCAAGCAGATGGCTGTCGATGACTACAGATTGCTGGAAAATCTTTCCAAGTCGATTGTAAGTGCCTTGCGGGATGAAATACTGGTAACTCCGAAACTTCGTCTCCTTCCTAAGGGCACAATTCCGAAGAGCGAGGGTAAGGCGGTGAGAGTAAAAGATTTACGTAAGAAATTCTGACAATTAAAAAAGACGGATATGACAGTACATCAACTTTCAATCTTTGTGGAGAACAGGCAGGGAACCCTCATAAGGGTCCTTCATCTCCTGAAGGAGGCCGGCGTGCAGCTGATTGCCTCCACAATAGCGGATACCGTAGAATACGGGATTTACCGCATCATCTGCAGTGAACCGGACCGTGCCTATTCCGTATTGAAGGAGAAAGGCATCTCCGTAGCCTTGTCCGATGTCTTTGCAATCGAATTGGACGACAAGGTGGGTCGTGCGGCGGATACCCTGACTCTTTTTTCCGAGGCGGGCATCAGCATAGCTTATATGTATTCATTCCTTCTCAAGGGCAAGGGAATACTTGTATTCCGCACCGACGACGGCGACAGAACTTGTGAGGTGATAAGGCAGAACGGGCTGAAATATATTCCCGAGTCCGATCTTTCGAAATATTAGTACAGCCGATATGCCTATTTGGAACAAACACAAGGAGTGTATGAGTCTTGACGAGCGCACCGAACTTCAAGGTAAGCGCCTCCATAAGGTTGTGGATTATGTCTATCACAATACTCCCTTTTATAGAGAAAAAATGCAATGCTCCGGTGTCGAGCCGGATGATATCAAGACAATAGAAGATATAGTCAAACTACCGTTCACCACGAAGCAGGATTTGAGGGACAACTATCCTTTTGGAATGCAGGCGGCTCCTCAGAGCGAGATTGTCCGTGTCCACGCATCCACTGGTACAACCGGCAAGCCTACGATTGTAGGATATACCAGAAAGGACATCTCCGTATGGAGCGAGGCCGTTGCACGTGCCTTCACATCATTCGGAGTGACGCGCGATGACCTCTTCTCCGTGGCATACGGCTATGGCCTCTTCACCGGAGGACTGGGTGTCCACTACGGACTCGAAAATCTGGGGGCATCTGTCATCCCCACCTCAACCGGCAATACCGAGAAGCATGTAAAACTCCTTGTCGATCTGCACATCACCGGAATTGCCTGCACTCCCTCGTATGCTCTCCATCTTGCGGAGGTGTTGGGCAAACTCGGTTATCGGAAGGAGGACCTCAGGCTTCGCATCGGAGCCTTCGGAGGTGAACCTTGGACGGAGGGTATGCGCCTGGAAGTTGAGTCAAGGCTTGGCCTGAAAGCCTTCAACATATATGGCTTGAGCGAGATAATGGGCCCCGGCGTCAGTTTTGAATGCGAGGCTCAGGACGGCTCCCACATAAACGATGATCATTTCTATCCCGAGTTGATAGATCCCAATACTCTCCAGCCCGTAGGGGAAGGGATGACGGGAGAGTTGGTCTTCACCACCTTGACCAAGGACGGAATGCCGTTGCTCCGTTACCGTACCCGTGACCTGACTACCCTGGACCATACTCCCTGCTCCTGCGGGAGGACAATGTCCCGTATGGGCAGAATTCTCGGTCGAAGCGATGATATGCTCATTATCAGGGGTATAAATGTCTTCCCCAGTCAGATAGAGAGCGTGATTCTCGGTTTCCCTGAGTTCGAGCCGCAGTATATTCTTGTGGTTGACAGGGTTGCGAATCTCGATACTCTGCAGGTGCAGGTCGAGATACGTCCAGAGTTTTTCACCGATGACGTGAAGACCATAGAGAATCTCCAGAAAAAACTCTCCGATGCAATCAGGAGCGTCATATCCATCTCTGCCAACGTGCGTGTCCTGTTCCCCGGAACAATCAAACGCAGCGAGGGCAAGGGAAATCATATCATTGATAATAGAAAATTAGTGTAAATGAAGGATATCACGTGCTTTATCCCTTTCAGGGACGAAAATCAAGTGGTACAGACAGTGTCGAATCTCAAATCACAGGATTCAGTGGCTTCTGTAATTCTGCTTTACGCGGGAGAGGGTGAAGTTCCCGGTTCCGTACAGGGATGCCGGGTCCTGAAAGTTCCCGGACTGGGCAGCACTGAAGCCGTCAGGAAGATGGCCGGATGCTCCCACACCCGCTATACCCTGATATCCACGAAATACACGACCCTGAGTTTCGTGCTCTTCGCCTTGGAGAGGCTGACCTGCCTGATGGAGGATTCCGGTGCGGATATGGCCTACTCCGACCATTTCCATAGGGAAGGGGAGGCCGAGACTGCCGCTCCCGTGATAGACTGCCAGTTCGGGAGCCTGAGGGACGATTTCGATTTTGGTTCGGTCCTGCTTTACCGCACTTGTGCGCTGCAGGATGCAGTCTCCCGTATGGATGTGGATTATGCATACGCCGGTATGTATGACCTCCGTCTGAAAGTCTCCCAGAAGGGCGCTCTGGAGCATATCAACGAGTATCTCTATTATGACGTGGAGACTGACCTCCGTGCCAGCGGAGAGAAACTTTTCGACTATGTCGATCCCAGGAACAGGGCAGTCCAGATAGAGATGGAGAAGGCCTGTACAGAGCATCTGAAAGCAATCGGAGGCTACCTGGAACCCAAGTTCAAGAGTGTAGATATTACGGAGGGGGATTTCGAATATGAAGCTTCCGTCATCATCCCCTGCCGCAACAGGGTGCGCACTATCGGGGACGCAATCGCTTCCGCGCTTAACCAGAAGACTCAGTACAAATATAACGTGATAGTTGTAGATGACAACTCCACCGACGGAACGGTCGATGTCATCAAGAGTTTCCTGAGTGATGACAAGCTGGTCTATATCGCTCAGGACAAGAGCTGGCACGCCATCGGAGGAAACTGGAACGTGGCTCTTCACAACCCCAAGTGCGGCCGTTTCGCCATCCAGCTGGACTCCGACGATATGTATTATGACGAGAATACTGTCCAGAAATTCATAGAGGCTTTCCATACCCAGGGATGCGCGATGGTTGTCGGAACGTACAGAATGACCAACTTCGCCCTTGAGACGCTTCCTCCGGGAATAATAGACCACAGGGAATGGACGCCTGAGAACGGACGTAACAACGCTTTGAGAATCAACGGGCTCGGTGCTCCGAGAGGATTCTGGACCCCTCTTCTGCGGACATTCAATTTCCCCACCACCAAATACGGTGAGGATTATGCGGTAGGCCTGCGCATCTGCAGGGAGTATCAGATTGGCCGCATATACGACGTGGTCTATAACTGCCGCCGCTGGGAGGACAATTCGGATGCTTCACTCGACATAGAGAAGGTCAACGCCAACAATCTCTACAAGGACAGAATCCGTACCTGGGAGTTGAAGGCAAGGGTGGCATTGAATAGAGAATCTGCAGATTCTAAAAGATAAAAATGGAGCTGGCAGTTGGCATAGTTTCCCTTGAGAAACTCGCGTTCAGGTTCAGGACGCCATATACGTTTGGAGGCAAGACCTTTTTCGGCTCCGCCACGGCCTGTTTCAGTGAAGGAGAAATCTTATTTGACGGGTCGCTTTACGAGCAGGTGATTTTCCGCCGCATCGATGCGGATGCCTCATTTGAGCTTGGAGAGGTGACAATAGGGGTGGATTTCCACTGGAACCGCAGGGAGACCCAAATTTTTCCGGGCGACCTGAAACTGATTGTCGAAAGCGGCAGAATCACCGCGATAAATCTGGTTGACATAGAGGATTATCTGGTGAGCGTCATCTCCTCGGAAATGTCGGCCACCTGCTCGCTAAACCTGTTGAAGGCACACTGCATAATATCCCGTTCCTGGGTTATCTCGCAGATTCTCAGAAGGACAGGTGTATCGGTCGAGGAAGGGTCGGCTTCCGCACAGGAAGCGGATGATGACGGCCGAATGATAAAATGGTATGACCGTCAGGACCACGTGAATTTCGATGTCTGCGCGGATGACCATTGTCAGCGCTATTACGGTCTTTCCAGAGCCACGACTCCGACTGTACGCAAGGCTGTCGAAGAGACCTGCGGTCTGGTCCTCAAATATGACGGGGAAATTTGCGATGCGCGGTTTTCCAAATGTTGCGGGGGAGTGATGGAGGAGTTCGGTACCTGTTGGGAGCAGAAGGATTACGGCTATCTCCAAAAGAGGAGGGACACGCCTGACGAGAATGATTTCCCCGACCTGACGGTTGAGGAGAATGCCCGGAAGTGGATTCTCTCATCTCCGGAATCTTTCTGCAACAGCACCGACCCGCAGATACTTTCGCAGGTTATGAACGGGTTTGACAGGGAGACGGAGAATTTCTATCGCTGGAGTGTGGAATATGATGCCGGGGAACTTTCCGCCCTGGTCCGTGAGCGTTCCGGAGAGGATTATGGAGTAATTTTTGACCTTGTGCCTGTTGCACGCGGCGCTTCCGGCCGTCTCCGCGAACTTAAGATAGTGGGTTCGAAGAAGACGAAGATTATCGGCAAGGAACTTGAGATACGTCGTACCCTCTCGAAATCACATCTTTACAGCTCGGCATTCGTGGTTGAGAAGAAGGGTGGAAAATTCATTCTGCACGGGGCAGGATGGGGTCACGGAGTGGGACTCTGCCAGATAGGTGCCGCAGTGATGGGTGAGAAGGGATATGACTGGAAGCAGATACTGTCACATTATTATCCCGGAAGCACAGTAGAAAAATATTGAAAATGAAAGATATAAAGACAACCGTAAGAAATCCCTGGCTTTGGATTCCGACCCTCTATTTCTTCGAGGGAATCCCTTATTTTCTGGTCAACAACATTTCGGTGTTGATGTTCGCGAAGTTGGGGGTTCCCAACGGACAGATGGCGCTCTTCACCTCTCTTCTCTATCTCCCCTGGACCTTCAAGTTCCTCTGGAGTCCCTTTGTGGACATAGTGCGCACGAAAAGATGGTGGATAATCTCGATGCAGGCAGTGATGGCGGTGGCCTTCATCGTTCTGGCCCTGACTCTGCCGCATCCGGAGGCGGACCTTGTCAGCGGAGGGCAGACCCCGATGAGCCTGTTCACCTTCACACTGATACTCTTCATCTTCGCGGCCTTCGCCTCCGCGACGCACGACATAGCGGCTGACGGATTCTATATGCTTGCGCAGAGCCAGAGTTCCCAGGCCGCGTTCGTAGGTGTCCGCAGCACTTTCTACCGCCTTGCCAACGTATTCGGCAACGGCGTCATCGTGGCAGTGGCCGGAATCCTCGAGACAAAGACAGGCAACATACCCCTTTCGTGGCAGATAACGATAGGGGGGACGGCTCTCCTTCTTTTCGTGCTGACAATGTACCACACCTTCTCCGTTCCGCGCCCGAAGGAAGATATGCCGAGACAGACGGATGGGGCTGCCGGCAGTGCCGGACACATCTTCGGTGAGTTCGGTCGCACAGTGAAGACCTACTTCAGCAAGAGCGGGGTCTGGATGGCAGTCATATTCATGCTGTGCTACCGACTCCCCGAAGCTCTTGCGCTGAAGATGTGCACCCCGTTTCTGGTCGCTTCCCGTGATGTCGGAGGTCTCGGGATGCAGACCACCCAGGTAGGTCTTGCATACGGTACAATCGGAGTGATTGCCCTGCTTGCCGGAGGAATTCTCGGAGGTGTCACGGCCTCCCGCGTGGGGTTGAAGAGATGCATCTGGTGGATGGCTGCGGCACTCGCGCTGCCCTGCTCGGTATATGTCTATCTGGCTCTCTGCCAGCCGACCAGTTTTGCCGCCATAACCGCGGCGGTCGCTTTCGACCAGTTCGGATACGGCTTCGGCTTCACCGCATATATGCTCTATATGATGTACTTTGCGGAAGGGGAATACAAGACTTCCCACTACGCATTCTGCACCTGCTTTATGGCTCTCAGTATGATGATTCCCGGTATGTTCGCCGGATATCTCCAGGAGGCCGTGGGATATGCCGGATTCTTCTGGATTGTGATGGTATGCTGTATCGCCACTTTTGCGGTAACGGCTGCGGCCTCCCGCAAGGTAGACCCTGAATATGGTAAAAAGTAATGATATGAAAACGACACTTCATTTTGGGATATGTCTGCTTCTGGCCTTGTCCGCCGCCGTTGCGTCGGCTCAGGTGAAGCCTGGTGTTGAGGTGCTCAGGGACCGTGGATTCGCCGGTCTGGAGGGAAAGAGAGTGGGACTGCTCACTAACCCGTCCGGAGTTGACAGAAATCTGCACTCAACTATTGACATTCTCTACAAGGCTGAAAACGTAAATCTTGTGAAGCTGTTCGCCCCTGAGCACGGTGTCCGTGGAGATAATTTTGCCGGCGAGCATGCTGAAGATACCATTGACGAAGCAACCGGACTTACAGTTCATTCCGTCTATGGAAAATACCGCAGCCCGACTCCACAGATGCTTGAGGGTCTTGACGTTGTGGTGTATGACATTCAGGACGTGGGCACAAGGTCCTACACCTTCATCAGCGCTTTGGGCCTGATGATGAGGGCCTGCGCGGAGCAGGGAATCGAAGTTATGGTTCTCGACCGTCCCAATCCTCTCGGCGGTTTGAAAGTTGAGGGCAACTATCCCGAAAAAGGTTTCTTCTCATACGTGGGAGAGTTCAGGATTCCTTATATATACGGGCTCACTGTCGGGGAACTTGCCCGACTCATAAACGAAGAGGGATTGAACTGCGGACAGAAGGGCGATCTCCCTCCCTTGAAGTGCAAGCTGACGGTAATCCCTATGGAGGGGTGGAATAGGTCGATGCTCTACAATCAGACGGGCCTCCCGTGGATACTGCCTTCTCCCCAGATTCCCTCTCCCGCCGCAGCTCTGGGCTACCCCTGCTCCGGAATTGTCGGGGAGTGCAGGGATTATCTGAATATTGGTGTCGGCTATACGATTCCGTTCCAGACTTTTGCCGCCGAGTGGATTGATGCGGAAAAGCTGAAGGCCAGGCTAGAAAGTTATGGGATTCCCGGTGTCGCGTGGAGGACAATCCATTACAAGCCATTCTCCGGCAGTGCCAAGGGAAAGCTCATCCACGGGGTGCAATTCTTCTTTACGGATTATCAAGAGGCGGAAATGACCACTTTGAACTTCTATGTGATGCAGGCCGTCCACGAGCTCTATCCTTCTCACAATCCATATACGGGAGGGACTTATGCTATGGTCGATAAGGTTTGTGGGTCAGATTTTGTGCAGAAGACCTTCAGCCGCACCTTCAAGGTATCCGACATACGGGACTACTGGTTCAAGGATGTGGATGACTTCCGTAAATTGTCTGAAAAGTATTACCTTTATGACTAGAAATTATCATTGAAATGAATAATAATAAAGTTCTGGTGACCGGCGGTATGGGATATATCGGGTCACATACGGTCGTTGAATTGCAGGAATCCGGATATGAGGTGCTAATAGTAGATAATCTGTCCAATTCGGAGGCTTCCGTCAAGGACGGCATCGAGGCCATAACGGGAAAGAAGGTAGAATTCGAGCAGATTGACTGCTGCGATTATGATGCGCTGGACAGGGTCTTCAAGAGTTTCGCCCCTCATTCGGTGATCCATTTCGCGGCCAGCAAGGCGGTCGGGGAATCCGTGCAGCAGCCCCTGGTGTACTATAGGAACAATCTCAACTCTCTGGTCAATATCCTCACCGCAATGAGGAAACAAGGCACTGAGAATATCGTATTCTCTTCATCCTGCACTGTCTATGGGCAGGCCGAAAAGTTGCCTGTGACCGAGAGCACCCCCCGCAGGGAGGCCACGTCGCCTTACGGCAACACCAAGCATATATGTGAGGACATTCTCCGCGACAGCGTCGCCGCGTACGGTGATTTCAAGGTGATAGCGCTGCGCTACTTCAACCCTATCGGGGCTCATCCTTCCGCTCTGATAGGCGAACTTCCCCGTGGAGTGCCCAACAACCTCATCCCGTTCGTCACCCAGACGGCGGTGGGCATCAGGGAACAGCTCAGTGTGTTCGGGGATGATTACAACACTCCCGACGGCAGCTGCATACGCGACTACATCAATGTCGTAGACCTTGCCAAGGCCCATATCGCCGCTCTCGGAAGAATGCGTCAGGGAAAGATGAAAGACTCTTTCGAGGTGTTCAACGTGGGTACGGGCAACGGGGTTTCGACTCTCGAGATTGTCAGGACTTTCGAAAAGGTCAACGGGCTGAAACTCAACTACAGGATAGTGGGACGCCGCGCCGGTGACATCGAAGCCGTATGGGCAGATCCTTCATACGCCAATGACGAACTGGGCTGGAAAGCCGAGGCCACTCTTGAAGAGACTCTCCGTTCCGCTTGGAACTGGCAGAAACACCTGAACAACAAATAGATATCAAATATGAGCCAGAAAACCAAACTGCCCGACAACGCTTACCGCGAATTGAAGCCGGGCGAGAAATATGAGCCGTTGCTCAGCCCCGAGAAAAATTATCCCGAGGTGACCGCGTGGTCCGTCTCCCTCGGTCTTGTTATGACCGTCATCTTTTCCGCCGCCGCAGCCTATCTCGGACTGAAGGTGGGGCAGGTGTTCGAAGCCGCGATTCCGATTGCAATTCTTGCCGTGGGATTTTCCAGCGTGTTCAAGAAAAAGGGTGCTCTGGGACAGAACGTGATTATCCAGTCCATCGGGGCCTGTTCCGGAGTTGTGGTGGCCGGAGCCGTATTCACCCTTCCCGCCATCTATATCCTCGGCCTTGACGTGAACTTCGTGCAGATGTTTCTCAGTTCTTTGCTGGGAGGTGTACTTGGAATACTCTTCCTGATTCCCTTCAGGAAGTATTTCGTCAAGGAACAGCACGGGAAATATCCTTTTCCCGAGGCAACTGCCACGACGCAGGTTCTTGTCAGCGGTGAGAGCGGGGGAAGCAGTTTCAAAACTCTGCTTGTAGCCGGTCTCATCGGAGGTATTTATGATTTCGTAATCGCGACGTTCGGTGTCTGGGCTGAGACCTTGACAACCACCGTCACCCACGTGGGGCAGGTTGTGGCCGACAAGGCGAAGGTCGTCCTGAAAATCAACACTGGAGCTGCAGTCCTTGGTCTGGGATACATCGTCGGCCTCAAATATGCCTTCATCATCTGCTGCGGTTCCCTGCTTGTCTGGCTCGTGATAATCCCTCTGATGGGGGCGTTCTGCGGCGGTCTTGACATTATGGGGATGAACTTCTCCGACGTTATCGGCCAGATGTCCGCGGATGAAATCTTCAAGACCTACGCTCGTCAGATAGGCATCGGAGGTATCGCCACGGCAGGCATCATAGGCATCATCAAGTCTTTCGGAGTGATAAAATCCGCCGTCAAGCTCGCCGGGAGCGAGTTGGGTAGGAAAGGTGGCAATGCCGCAGAGGAGTCGGTCGAGCGTACTCAGCGTGACATCACGATGAAAACTGTCGTCTTCGGGGTGATAATCGCACTTCTGGCAGTCTTCGCATTCTTCGCTTTCGGAGGTGTCGTCGAGAATATCTGGCAGGCTCTGGTAGGACTTCTGATAGTGACTGTGATAGCATTCCTCTTCACGACCGTCGCCGCCAATGCCATTGCTATTGTCGGTACTAACCCCGTCAGCGGTATGACGATAATGACGCTCATCATCACCGCGCTTGTTCTTGTTGCCTGCGGTCTCAGCGGCAATGCCGGAATGGTGGCAGCCCTCCTGATAGGAGGGGTCGTCTGCACGGCCCTCTCAACAGCCGGCGGCTTCATCACCGACCTGAAGATAGGTTACTGGATCGGGACAACCCCTGCAAAGCAGGAGACTTGGAAATTCCTGGGTGTTCTGGTTGCCGCCGCAACCGTTGCCGGTGTCGTGATAATAATGGACAAGACATACGGATTTACGGGGGAGAATGCCCTTGTCGCTCCCCAAGCCAATGCTATGGCCGCCGTCATCCAGCCGATGATGGAAGGTGGAGGGGCTCCTTGGCTTATGTACGGTCTTGGAGCGGTGATAGCCGTCGCGCTTACTGTATTCAAGGTTCCCGCTCTGGCATTCTGCCTCGGTATGTTCATCCCGATTGACCTGAACCTTCCTCTGCTCGTTGGAGGCGCGATATCCTGGTATGTCAGCACCCGTTCCAAGGATAAGGCGGTCAATGCGGCAAGGCAGGAGAAGGGAACTCTCATCGCTTCCGGGTTCATCGCCGGTGGAGCTCTTATGGGTGTTGTCAGCGCGATTATGAAGTTCGCCGATGTAGATTGGTTCCTCACCTCGTGGAATGCGACTTACGGGGAGGCCATTGCCATCGTGCCCTATCTTGCGATAATAGCGTATATGATAGTGTCTTCAATGAAAGTGGAAACAAAGTGATATTATGGAAAAGGTTGAAAAGAAATTTTTGAGATATGTGGCGGTGGAGACGACATCCTGCGAGGATTCCTCCACCCATCCCTCAAGCCCGAAGGAGAAGAATCTTTCGGCACTGCTTGTTGAGGAACTTCATCAGATGGGCATTTCCGACGCATCGATGGACGAAAACGGCTATGTGATGGCCTCGATTCCTTCCAATGTGGAGGATTCCGTGCCCGCAATAGGTTTCATCGCTCACGTTGACACCTCGCCCGATGCCTCAGGAAAAGATATCAAACCTCAGATAATCGAAAACTATGACGGAGGCGACATTCCTCTCAAGGGGGTTCCCGGTATGGCTCTCCGTGTGGCGGAGTTCCCCGAGATGGCCGCCTATAAGGGCCAGACTCTGATAACGACGGACGGAACCACTCTTCTGGGCGCCGATGACAAGGCCGGTGTGGCGGAGATAATGTGCGCTGCACAGTATATTATGGAAAATCCGCAGTTCATGCACGGACCGATCAGAATCGGATTCACCCCCGATGAAGAGATCGGCTGCGGAGTGGATTTCTTCGACGTGGAGAAATTCGGAGCCAGATATGCATACACTATGGACGGAGGCGCCATCGGAGAACTGGAATATGAGAACTTCAACGCCGCATCCGCCAAAATACATATTCAGGGCCGCAACATCCATCCCGGTTATGCCAAGGGCAAGATGATAAACTCGATGCTGGTGGCGATGGAACTCAATGCCCTCCTTCCGGTAAACCAGAGGCCTGAATTCACAAGCGATTATGAAGGATTTTTCCATATAACTTCATTCAAGGGAAGCGTTGAGGAATCATCCGTCAGCTACATCATCCGTGACCACGATATGTCCCTTTTCAAGGAAAAGAAGAAAATTATGGAAGAAGCGGTGGATTTCATCAACCGTCGATACGGTAAAATAGCCACGCTTGAGATGAAGGACCAGTATTATAATATGAGCGAGATGGTGGAGCCCCATTTCCACGTTGTGGAAAGGGCGATTGCCGCAATGGAAAAAGCCGGAATCAAGCCGAAGGTTCAGCCGATTCGCGGCGGTACCGACGGGGCCCGTCTTTCATTTATGGGTCTGCCTTGTCCGAACATTTTCGCAGGCGGTCACAATTTCCACGGAAAATTGGAATTCGTGCCCGTGGAGAGTATGGGAAAGGCTGTCGAGGTGATAATGAACATCATAAGCGATTTTGCCGGATAGGATTGCCGGGGGAAGCAGGATTCTTTGCGAGAAAAAAGCGTTTTTTTTCAAGAAAAAATTTTGTTTTCAAAAAAAAGTCCTTACATTTGCAGCCCGTTTCGGAAGAACCTGACGGTTCTGAAACGGAAAATTCAGTTCATTGACTTAATGAGAGAGATAACGAGGTAAAAAAACTGTAAGCAAAAGATAGTTTGTTAAAAAGATGAAGAGTTTTTCTGAATCTGATAGCGGACTACAATTTCAAAAAGCATAGTTGGATGCAGAGATGCGTCC
>JAZLIS010000060.1:0-6654 GCA_045617505.1 Bacteroidales bacterium
CTTGCGGCAAGCGTAGCCGCTACCGCCGCGCCGAAATCACCCGTAAATGCAAAGAAACTGTACGTCCTCACCTCCCCGAACGGGTTTGCCCTCCGCAATACCCTCGGAGAACAGGAGGTCGCCCCGCACCGCCTTGTCAAACCCGACAGCAAGGACAGGAACCAATTTTATTCCTTCTTCCAAGACGGAGAAGTATATGTAATCTGGTGCCCCATAAACGGCAAGGCCTTTGACACTGACGGCTCCACCGAGGGAGGCATCCTGCTCGGCAGCTGGAGTTTCGAACCCGGCAACCCCAACCAGCAGTACATCCTCACCCCTGCCGGAAAGAATGCCGTGACAATCAGCCACAAGACCACCGGCTGCAAGATCCTGATTGAAGGAGAGGACAAGGAAGGATCATATATAAGGTTCGGCCGCCCGGACGAGACTCCGACAGTGTGGAAACTTGTCCCCGTGAAGGAGCCGATTCCGAAAGAGAGGGGCAGCGAGGACTGGGAGAATGAGACAATCTTCGCAATCAACAAGTTGGAAGGCCACGTCACTATGGTTCCCTACCCTTCTTCAACGGCACTCAAGGCTGACCGCGACTATATGGAACACCCCTGGGAGACCCCGCAGTCCGAGAATTTCCTCTCCCTTGACGGCGTATGGAAATTCAACTGGGTAAAGCAACCGTCAGAGCGCCCCGTCAACTTCTACAAGGAATCATACGACGTAAGCGGATGGAATGACATTGAAGTCCCCTCCAACTGGGAGATGAAAGGGTACGGCACCCCTATATATACCAACGTCACCTACCCGTTCTACTGCAATCCCAGCATAATCCGCCCGGTGTCGGGATATACATCCGAGACGGAGCCGAACCCGGTGGGTTCTTACCGCAGGACCTTCGACCTGCCCGAATCCTGGGACGGCAAGGCCGTCTATCTCCACTTCGACGGAGTCTACAGCGCATTCCACGTCTGGGTGAACGGGAAGAAGGTGGGATACAGCCAGGGAGCCAACAATGACTCGGAATTTGACATCAGCGGCCTTGTCCGCAAAGGCAGCAACACGGTAGCTGTGGAGGTGATACGGTGGAGTGACGGCAGTTTCATCGAAGATCAGGATATGTTCAGACTCTCCGGCATCCACAGGAGTGTCTGGCTGTACGCCGCACCGAAGACCAGCATTCAGGATTTCAGACTATCTTCAAGATTTGAAGGGGACAACTTCTCCAAAGCGGAGTTCTGCGTTGACGCAACGGTTCGTAACACCGGAAGCAAGCCCCTCCCCCACACTGTCCATATCGAACTTCTTGCCCCGGACGGAACCACGATATTCAGCAAGGACGCGGGAACCGTGACGGCAGGCAAAGGCAAATCCGCCGAAGTCTCGTTTGAAGAGACGGTGACGGCCCCCTTGCTGTGGTCTGCGGAGAAGCCGGCCCTTTACACTGCCATCATCAGCCTCAAGGATGCCGGCGGCAACGAAGTTCAGGCCGCATCGAACCGTTTCGGCTTCCGCAAGGTGGAAATCCGTGACAAGCGTGTCTTCATCAACGGAAAGCAGATATGGTTCAAGGGGGTGAACCGCCACGAAACTCATCCCGAATTCGGCAAGGCAGTGCCTGTGTCCACCACAATCCGGGACATACTGCTTATGAAGCGGAACAATGTAAACACAGTCCGCACCTCGCACTATCCTGAGAGCCCGAAGACATACGCCCTATTCGACCACTATGGTCTTTATGTGATTGACGAGGCCGACGTGGAATGTCACGGCAACCATCGTGTCAGCAGACTGGAGAGTTGGAAAGGTGCCTACGTGGACCGCGGTGTGAGGATGGTGCAGAGGGACCGCAACCACCCCTGCGTGATTTTCTGGTCACTCGGAAACGAGAGCGGGGCAGGATGCGCCCTTGTTGCGGAAAGGGATGCCATAAAGGCCCTCGACTCCTCAAGGCCAATACATTATGAAGGTGACAACGGGATAGCCGACGTGGACTCACAGATGTACCCCGGCATTGAAAGTATGAAGAAGAAAGACCGTGACGGCAGTTCCAAGCCATATATCCTGTGCGAATACACCCATTCTATGGGCAATGGACCGGGCAGTCTGGGAGATTACTGGGATGCCATCTACGCTTCTGAAAGGATGATAGGCGGATGCATCTGGGACTGGGTTGACCAGGGGCTCACCCGCTTCGGAGATCCGAAGGACCATTATCTGTACGGCGGTGACTTCGGTGATAAACCCAACGACGAGGATTTCTGCTGCAACGGAGTCATAACCCCGGACCGCAAGGAGACGGCAAAACTCAAGGAGGTCAAGAGGGTTTACCAGTACATCCGCATATTCCCCGGAACTGACCCGCACAGCATAACTGTAAACAACACATACGCTTTCACCAATCTGTCCGAATTCGATGCCGCCTGGACACTCCTTCGTGACGGCAAAGCGGTCGAAACCGGTTCGTTCGGAGAGATTGAAGCGGCTCCAGGAGAGACCGTCAGCCTCAACGTCCCCTTCCGGACGGAAATTTCTGACGGAAACGAGTATCTCCTCAATGTGGTTTTCACCCTGAAGAAGAGCACATTATGGGCCGCCAGAGGACATATCGCCGCCCAGGAGCAGCTACATCTCAATAAATTCAGGAACGTCCTGAAAGAGTATGTTCCGTCAGGAAGTTCATCTTCGAAAATCGCCGTCAACCCTGCGACAGGGCTGATGGAAGGGTTGGCTGTCACCTGGTTCCGCGCAGGCAGCAATGACAAGTTCACGGATATGACACCTTACAAGGCTGTTCCCGCCGCCGAATCCATTGAAGAGACAACAGACGGCAATGTCCGGAAGATTGACGTCAAGGGTCATCTCACGATTGAGGCGAAAGAGCCGGTTGAGATGCCCTACGCCATCCATTATGATATCTATTCCGACGGAACGGTGGACATCGAGGCGTCCTTCACGAAGACCTCCCCGATAATCCGCAGAATGGGCCTCAGGCTCGAACTGCCGGAAAGCTTCGAGAAAGTGGAATGGTACGGACGAGGCCCTCACGAGAACTACTCCGACCGCAGCCGCGGCGCCGACCTCGGAATCTGGAGCTCAACGGCAAGCATTATGGGCAGTGAACATTATGTCCGCGCCCAGAGTATGGGCAACCGTGAAGACGCCCGCTGGATCAAGGTCAGCGACGCCTCCGGCAAGGGAGTTTCCGTCGAAGCGGAAGGACATCTGGCATTCAGTGCACTGCACTACACCGACGAGGCAATCCGTTCGGTGAAGCACGACTTCGAACTGCCGTCAGTCCGTTCCAAGGCCACCTATCTCTATCTGGATGCAGTGCAGCAGGGGCTTGGAAGCGCAACCTGCGGCCCCGCACCCCTCGAAAAATATATGATACCCGAAAACACTCCCGTAACCCTGAAAATCAGACTCAAGAATATCAATTGAATAACAATATGAAACGCCTCACATTATTGACACTCCTCATCGCACTGGCATTCGTGCCCTGCAAAGGCGATGAGCTCCGCAAGGACAAGATGTACCTTCTCGTATCCCCGAACGGATATGCGATTGACAACGGAAATTCCACCAAGGACGAATCGACCTTCACCTTGAGAAAAGTGAACAAGAAGAGCCTCGCGCAACGTTTCTGCATACGCGGAGACGAGACGGGGTGGTCAATATGGAGCCCCTACACAGGACAGGCCTTTGACATACTTGACCCGGGTGAACACGGCTTCCCCCTTTCAAGCTGGATTCACAACAACTGCGACAACCAGCGCTGGGACATAGAATTCGTCGGTGACAATCAAGTCAGGATACGCCACAAAACCAGCCGGCACGCGATTCTGCTCGAAACCGAAGACGTTGAAGGAGGAGTGCCCAGACTGGGCCGGGACGGAGAGGAGCCTATTGTCTGGACTCTTATAGCAGTCAGCGGAAAGATTCCCGCCGAAGTCATAAGAGGGCCATACGACTGGGAAAACGAAAAAATCATAGGAAGAAACAAACTACCGGGACACGTCACTATGGTCCCCTATCCCGACGTGGCTTCCCTCAAAGCCGACAGGGAATATTTCGAAAAACCCTGGGAAACCCCGAAATCCGCAGATTACCTGAGCCTCAACGGGAACTGGAAATTCAACTGGGTGAAGGAGCCGTCCCTCAGGCCGGTCGATTTCTACAAGGAGGATTACAACGTTGACAACTGGGCCGAGATTCCCGTCCCCTCCTGCTGGGAGCAGTACGGCTATGGCACGCCCATCTACTCCAACGTCATATACCCGTTCAACGGCAAGCCGAGCAGAATCATACCCGTTCCCGGCTACACCAGTGAGAAGGAGCCCAATCCCACAGGGTCATACAGGAGGGAATTCACTCTGCCCGAAGGCTGGACCGGCAAGGAAGTGTTCCTCCATTTCGACGGAGTTTACAGCGCATTCAGCGTCTGGGTGAACGGAAAATATGTCGGATACAGCCAGGGCCCCAACAATGATTCCGAATTCGACGTCACAAAATTCGTGCGTCCCGGGAAGAACACGGTGGCTGTCCAGGTCGTCAGATGGTCCGACGGCAGTTTCATCGAGGACCAGGATATGTACCGCGTTGCGGGCATCCACAGGGATGTCTGGATGTATGCTGCACCCAAAACCAGCATAGCCGATTTCAATCTCTCTTCGGATTTCTCCGATAATTTCACGGCCGCCACCTTCTCCGCAAGGACAACTGTCAGGAACACGGGAGGCCGGAAGTCCGAACATTCCCTGTTCATAGAACTGATCGATCCACACGGAAAAAGAGTGTTCGCAGGCGAGGCCGGAAAAGTGCAGGTGGGCAAGGACAGGAGCGCCGTCATTGATTTCAGCGCGAAGGTTGAGAATCCCGAACTCTGGTCAGCCGAAACCCCTTCTCTTTACACTGTGGTGCTCAGTCTGAAAGATGAGACAGGCAAGGAAGTTCAAGCCGTCTCCAACCGATTCGGATTCAGGAAAGTGGAAATGAAGGAGGGCAGGGTGCTGGTGAACGGCCGGAGAGTATGGTTCAAGGGCGTGAACCGCCACGAAACTCACCCCCTATACAGCAAGGCCATCCCGAACTCCGTCACCATCAACGACATAGTGATGATGAAACAGAATAATATCAACGCCATCCGAACCAGTCATTACCCCCAGCGTGCCGCCACATACGCGCTGTACGACTACTACGGAATGTATGTGATGGACGAGGCGGACATTGAATGTCACGGCAACAACGGCATCAGCGACATCCCGTCATTCAGGGACGCATACGTTGACCGCGGCGTGAGAATGGTGCAGCGGGACCGCAACCACCCCTGCGTGGTTTTCTGGTCCCTGGGCAACGAGAGCAGCGGAGGATGCTGCCTGGAAGCGGAACGGGATGCCATCAAGGCCCTCGACCCGTCACGCCCCATCCACTATGAAGGTGATGACTCGATAGCCGAAATGGACTCCAATATGTACCCTTCGGTCAAGAATATGGAGACCAGGGACCGCAACGGCTCTGACAGGCCTTACATTCTGTGCGAATACAGTTTCAAGCAGGGAATCACGGCCACCTGGGACTACATCTACAATTCTGAAAGAATGGTCGGAGGCTATTTCTGGGAGTGGTGCGACCACGGCCTCTACAAATTTGGCGACACTTCCGGGAAGATTTATCTGGCGGGAGATTTCGGAGAGCAGCCCACCTGCCTCGGTGCCGGTCAGGACGGACTCGTCAGCGCCGACCGGAAACCGTTGAAATACCTTCCGGAAATCAGGCAATGCTACCAGTCTATCACCGTGGCTCCGACGGACATTCCCGAAGAGGTAACCGTCACCAACGGCTACTCGTTTATCAACCTCGACTGCTTCAACGTCAAGTGGAAAGCGCTTGACGGAGGAAATGTGGTCAGTGAAGGGGAACTCTCCCCTCTCGACCTCGAACCGGGCAGAACTGCGACAGTCAATTTTGGCCAGCCCTCTGTCGGAAAAGAGATTGTCCTCGAATTCTCACTCAAGGACGATACCACTTGGGCTCCTGCCGGCCACATCGTCGCCTCCTGCCCCGTCAGTCAATAACCCCCGTGCGCAGGCAGGCCTGCTTTGCGCACGGCGATTTCAGTTGCCAATTACTTGATTTCAATTATCCCCCACTGACATCCCCTCCAGCGGCAGCTCGGGCAATTCGCCACCCTCCAGCTGCATTTTCTCGAAGTCGCTGCGGAAGAGGCGGTCCTGGATGATGCGGTAGCGCTCGAACTCCGTTTCGGCGTACTCCTTGGCGTATTCGTGCGACACGGTTCCGGCATTGTCCAGTAGCGGACGCTCGTCACGTTGCGGGAACCTTCAAGTTGAACTACCGAAATTTTCTCGGTAGTTGCCGTCTCCTGCAACTCGCCTTCTGCAAAAATATTTTTCAGGTGCACGCCAATATTGTCACTGGAGCAACCGAAGAGCTCTCCCATCGCCGCCTGTGTCGCCCAGATGGTCTCATCCTTATACACCACCTGCACACCATCCTCCTTGTTCGCTGCCACAAAGGTCAGGAACTCCGCAGTGCTGTTTCGTATTTCGAATTTCTTGGTCATTATTTCCTAATTTATTTATTGTCCAGCGTTTGCGGACAATACCCCTAATTAACTCATAAAGGTACGGCTTTTTT
>JAZLIS010000061.1:0-16503 GCA_045617505.1 Bacteroidales bacterium
GATACTGAAATTGGCCTTGTCGCGAAGTATCTGCTTCGCTGCCCAGTCAAATCTTATGTATCTGTTTTCCATATTGATAATGAGCGCGACTTGACGCACCTGAAAACAAACTTACATATTTTGTTCCATTATTCCAATTCCCGAAATATTCTTTTATCTTTTCGGCATAGAGAAAACTTCTACGTCACCTTTTGCCGGGTCGGATTGTTATATATGTGAACTGGTTCGGAAAGAAAAGAAAAACATATTATAACTTTACGTCACTATGGAAAATATTCTTGTACCCCTCGGCATCTGTGCGGTTATGCCGGTGCTTATTGTCTGGCTGGTAATGCGTTCCTACACCCGAAGAAACGAAAACCAGAAGGACCTCACCATCGCCGCCCTTGAAAAAAATCCGAATATCGACACTGAACAACTTGTCAAAAGTTTTCAGCCAAAAGAAAAACTGCTTAAGGAGAAGCTGCTGATAAAGCTCCTTTGGGGATGCATCTGCACTTTTCTCGGCCTCCTCTGCATCGTATTCAGGCTAATTGGCGGAGCGGATTTTCTGGCCGATGAATTAATCTTATTCATCTGTCTTTTTGCAGTGGGCGTTGCGTTCCTTATCAATTACTATGTCGGCAAAAGGATGCTGAAGGGGGAAATCGAAGCGGAAGAAAGGAAACAGCAGCAGGAAAGCTGATGACAAAAGATCAGTTCATAGAGCTGGTAAAGAGCGAGCAGAACGCCCTCCGCGGGTTTCTGCTTGCTCTTTGTTGCGGCAACAGGGATGAGGCGGACGAGATAGCCCAGAAGACTCTGATAAAGGCTTATCTGTCAGTCTCTTCATATTCTGACCGGGGCCGGTTCCGTTCCTGGGTCTTCAAGATTGCCCACAACACGTTCTTGAACCACAGGTCGGTCGCGAGGACATACGAATCTCTGGAAGAGGCGAAACTGTTGGCAGGGACATCCTCTGCCGACGGCTCCTACGTTCACGAAGACCTCTATCTGGCTCTCGGAACGCTCCCTCCTAAAGAAAGGGCGGCAATAACTCTTTATTATCTGACCGGCTACTCTATCAGGGAGATAGCCGCAATCTCCGACAGCACCGAAGATGCCGTCAAGAAACAACTTTCCCGAGGTCGGGACAAACTTAAAAATATCTTGCAGAAATGACTCCGGACAAAGACATGCAGCAACTTTTCAACTCTGCCAGAGCAGAATTCGAGGACAATGAGTATTTTCTTCAGACTCTGAGCAGGAGTCTTGATAAGGTTGAGTATATCAAGCAGATGCAGGACAGTCGCATCAGGAAGTACAGATACTCGATGATATGTGCGCTTGTCGTGGGAATCTGCGCCGGGGCACTTGTTGCAGCAATACTCGACAGCTTCCAGTTTGATTTTCTGCAATTCCTGCAGGTTCCCTTTCTGGAACCACGGACGGTCTTGAAAATGGCCATCGCCCTCTTAATCGGGGCATCCGCATTCTGGATTACGCGCAATATTCAGGAAATCCGCCAGACCCTTGGAAGATGAAGCACTTTCAGGTTCGGTTCAGCGCCCCATCTTCCGGTCGAGAATGGCGGCTTTTTCGGCATTCCAATAGTCGCAGTCCAGTTCGAAGAAGACAGTCGTGTAGGGGGTTGTCATCGGGGTTTTGATGATGACTACCTGATAGAGTCTTCCCGCTTCGTCAAGACGTTTGATAAGGTCTTCGTGGTCAATGGCCTGTGCATTGGAACCGAGGATTCTTTCGATACCCGCCTTCGTGGCGTCGATGCCGGGCATAAGAGACTCGTTGATGAAGCCGAGTTCCCGGTCCCGCCAGATATGCGGGTACACGTGCGGAGCGGCATCGATAGAGCCTTTGACCTTTGCCAGTACGTCAAGATAATCCTCATCGGCATAGATGGTGGTGATTCCGTCACCGGACTGAAGAGGATATGCCATATCGGCTACAACAATCCAGTTACGGTGTCCCAGCAGGGGAAGCATCGGTTCGAATTGATCGCTCCAAGCCGTCTCTTTCGGAGTGCAGGAGAGCAGTGAAAGGCCTGCAGTCATAAGCAATAACAGATTTTTTATTTTCATTTTGTAAGAAACTGTCCCTATTGCTTTGTAAACGTCATAGTTCCTCCGTCGCCGGAACTTCCGATGAACTTGGTGGAACTCACCCAGTTTATATTCAAAACTACAACTTCTCCGTCATGATTCAATGTCAATGTAGTTTTTGAAAAAGTATATTTGAATGATGTCTCTTCCTCGGCTTTACCCTGACTGTATAAGGTCGCCTTTCCTTCTCCGTTCGAAGAGAATTGGAAAACGGCATATTCATCGGGAAGGGAATCCTGAGTGGCTTTCCAGGTACCGACGATATTGTATTCGTCGTCTTTACTGCAGGAAGACAGGCTAAGGGTCATTCCAATCATTGCAAGAATCATCAGGATGCTCAAAAGATTCTTGATTTTCATTTGATTGATTTTTTAACAACACCACAAATATAAAAACAAGAAGTTGTTTTTTATAACTTTATGATAGAAAAACAAACGACTCTATGAAACTCAAATCCATCTTCACGACACTGACCTTGTTCGCCGCCGTTATGACGGGACAGGCGCAGAACCCCTATATGCCTATGTGGGAGCACATTCCCGACGGGGAACCTTATGTTTTCGAAGACCCGGACAAGCCCGGGGAGTACAGGGTTTATCTCTACGGCTCACACGATTCCCTCATAGAATATTATTGCGGACGCGAGCAGGTGGTCTGGTCCGCCCCGGTGAATGATTTGAGCATCTGGAGATATGACGGGGTGATTTTCGAGAACAGGTACGACCGTGACGGCAACCTTCTGAATGCAGACGGTGCAGGGGATGTCCTGTATGCTCCGGATGTAACCGTGCGCACTGAGAACGGTGTCAAGGTCTATTATCTCTTCCCGAACGTTCAGGGAGAGCGTAATAACCTCATAGCCCGCAGCCTGCGGCCCGACGGACCTTTCGAGGTGTGCAACTGGGACCAGGAGAATCCTCGCAAAACCGTCGGAACACTCGGGTTCGATCCCGCGGTCTTCGTGGATGATGACGGGAGAGTCTATGGTTACTGGGGATTCGGTGAATCCTATGGCGCGGAACTGGACCCCAATACGATGGCTACCGTCAAGCCCGGATGCGAAGCAGTCCGCAACCTTGTCTCCGGCATAGATGATGCACCGTTCCATTTCTTCGAAGCCTCCTCCATACGCAAAATCAAGGATAAATATGTTTTCATCTACAGCAGGATGAGTCCGGAGGCCGAATTCGGAATCGACAGGAGCAACTATAATCTTTCATACGCCTATTCCGACAATCCTTTGGGCCCTTTCACCTACGGAGGAATCGTGATAGATGCCCGCGGCAGGGACGTGGATGAAAACGGAAAGCCTGTCGCGACAGCCTGCCCCTTCGGCAACACCCACGGCGGCATAGTGGAGATTGACGGGCAATGGTGGGTGTTCTACCACCGGCAGACCGGTACTGACCAGTACTCCCGTCAGGCTATGGTCGCTCCTATTACCGTGGATGTAGAGGAAGGGCCCGGCGGCAAGGTCATTATCTCCGAAGGCGAGGTCACTTCCGAAGGCTTCCGCACGGAAGGCCTTGACCCTCTGGCAAAATCCGCCGCAGGCTGGGCCTGCTATTTCGTCAACCCTGACGGAGCCGCTGAATCCTTTCCGAACTTCTTCTTCACCGGCTCTTACGTGAAGGCTTCCCGAGCTGCCGACCAAAGTCCGTGGTTCGCTCCCTACAACCTCAAGCAACCTCTCTGCCCTGTGGTCAACAACACCTCCGGCTCGGTGGCGGGCTACAAATACTACAATTTTGACAGGACGGCGGGTCTCAAAAACATCAAGCTGAAAGCTCATTTCAAGCCGGAAGGTGTGGAAGGGAGAGTCCGTGTCCTTGTTGGCGGCCCGAGTGAAAAAAGTGGCGGCATCCTCATTGGCGAATTCCATATAAGTGCCTCTGACCCCAAGCAACTGTCGGAATACGTCACCCCCATCTCCGGCCTTGACGGAATCAAGGGAAAGAAGCCTCTCTTTTTCGCCTTTGAATCAAAGACCGGGGGCGTATCCATCTGCGAATTCCACGACTTCCAGTTCGTGGCCGAATAACCAGTTTCTTCTTGTCGCGGGATGAAAAACGGGCTTTTGCCAGCCATTCGCGGCAAATTTTCGCCCGGCGGGATTGAAATCGGCCTATTTTCATCCCTCCGCAACATAAAAACTGCTTAGGGAACAATTACAAACGATGCAGAATCATCTATTTTGCACTGATTATTATGACTTTCTTATTCATAACTCATAAGATTATTATCGCAGCCTATGCATTCTTTGTAGAGATAATTTTAATCTTTACCGAAGAGTATCAATATCCTGCATTCTGCTTCCATTTACCGTTTGCCCTGCTGAGAACAGATGTCGGATAAGGGAATGCTATCTTGTAATCTTCCCACACAGGAACAATCGATTGAAAATCCTCATAGGGACCGACAGTGAAATCAGTATTGGGATAATAATTATTGCCGTCAGAATATCCTGGATTGCTTCTGTCGGTATAATGACGGACCCTGGGATGCGACTCGAGTTCAGTGATGGCAAGGGCCTTGATTTCGGCATCACCGCTGAAAGCCCATCGCTTGAGGTCATACAAATGGTCGCTGTGTTCGAACATAAGTTCAACCCTGCGTTCGTGATACAGGTCCGTCCAGGTAGCCCCACCTTCAAGAGGTTTCACATTGGCACGGAGGCGCACGGCATTGATGTCAACCGCTGCGGCAGAAGCGTCTCCGAGGGCAAGATTCGCCTCGGCACGAAGAAGCATACAGTCTGCGAAACGCAAGATGGGGAAATTCATTTTCCCGGCAGGCCAGTTACCATTTGCTATAACATATCCGGCGTCAATGGGAGAGAAAGTTGAAATCCAAGTCCTATTGGAATAATATCCTTCTCCTCGGGTGAAAGGGTCTATGTATTTAATCATCATAAATCCGGATTCCAAATCCCGGGTAGAGTAAAAATGGAAATCGGTCATACCCCAGATTGCGAGTTTGTCGCCATATTCGGCAATGGAATTCTTCAGACGGATATTCCCCACTTCGGGGTCTATCAGATTTTCATTATCCTTGCTCAACTCTTCGTAGGCATCCAGCGATGGCTTGAATTGTCCCCAACAATTAAACAATCCATACAGACCATTGTCGAGCACAACCCCCGGGAATTGTATCCCATATTCTGGAACGGGATAATAAGATGGCCCCCAACCCAGTCCCCAATCATTCCAGAGAGAAGTGACTGCCACAACATACTCCGTATTGCGCCAATGCTCGTAATCCGCACTGAAGCACTCCGTGAAAGGAACTCCGCTGATACTCCTTCCGTATTGACTCTCCAATTTGTTGACGGCGGTGATGACATCCGCATATTTACTCTTGTCCCAGCAGGCCCAGTAAGCATAAACCTTGGCCTTCAATCCTTCACAGGCGGCTTTGTGCGCGCGACCGAAATCAGTGGAGGAGTATTGGTCATAGGTCGGCAAGAGGGCCTCCGCAGCATCCAGGTCCTCAACAATCATCCGATAGTTGTCCGTAACTGACGGCTGCTGGGTGATGATATGCCTCTCTCTTGCCTCTAGTTCATATAGTTCATACCTTTTATCAATGTCATAATCTTCGTATTTTTCGAATGGAACGCCCTGATCTCCCGTGCCGTGACGGTATGCGAGATAGAAATGGCAGAAAGCCCGCATAAAATAGGCCTCGCCAAGCACCCGGCTCTGTATTGCGCTTAATTGGACACCCTTATCCTGTATTCTGAGGAGAGACTCGACAACCCAGTTGGCACGAGCCATAACTATGTTGGCATAATCCCAAACACTGAATATTGGACTACTATCAGGGTAATAATTCAGAGTAGCCAGTTCCGGGTAGCTTCTTGGACGACCCCAGACATAATCATTCGCGGCACCCTGCTCCCACATTATTTCACGGCCAAGGAAAGATTCTTCTGAATAATAGGCATAGCACCAGTTGATTGCCGCCTCGGAAAATTCATCATCGGTAAAAAAGTTGACCCAGACAGGTTCCATCCTGTAAATGCGGTTACGTTCAATGGAAAGGGCTGACTGAGTGCTTTTTTCTTCAACACACCCGTCTCCTTATTCAATGGTTATGGTAAAACCTTTGGTGAATTCTGTCGGGGGAATAGCAAAGATATTATTCGTTATGGCAGAATGGTCATATGTTGTTATCCCATAATAGTGCTCATGAACCAATGTCGGGTCCATACCTTGTATCGATTTGGTCAATCCCGCATATTCCTCCATTTTGATGGCAGGTTCCCTGTCGTAATATGCGTTTACGGTTGCGGCCCCGGATAGTTTCTCTCCGTTGTTTCCTTTAAGTGTTATTTTGGTTATGACTCTGCTGCCATAGGTTGGGACAACAAGAAATCCGCAAAGGTTATGGAACTGCAGCAGACGGTCTTCACGTCCGTCAGTGACGGCTACCATCTTGTAATCATTCTCATCCGGAGAAAAAATCAGGTGCAGGCTCCCGTCCGCGGAGATGCCGTTTGCACTGCTGTATGGATATACCGCATAATTTGTAATCAGGGGCAGACCGGAGACTGTATCTCCTTCCTTTGTGAAACTTGCCGATGTTCCAGTACTACTTACCGTATTGACTTTGTAGGGCTGATTGTATGTCGTACTGAATATAGAGATTTCATCCTTTTGCTCCCAATGAGGACGGAACTCTGTATCGAAAAAGACCTTGGTGTCAGGACTTCCCAATTCTGCATAAAATTCAACATCCGTTTTTATCTTCCTCAAAGAGTCGGGTGAATTAATCTCCGTTTCAGAGCAGGACGCAAAAGCGATTGCAACCGCCAGTAAAATATATAGCCTTTTCATTATCAGTCGTTTTCTAGAACTTAACATTTAATTTGGCAAATCAAATCCAAGGAATTTCAGGATCATCAGCCCCCTCTGGATTTTCCAGTGACGGGTCTTTCGGTGTGAAAACAGCATCATTGTCCTTTTTGGTCAGAGTATAGAATGTGCTGATTTCAAAATTTCTCTCTTCTGAGGTGGTATAGATGCCTGTCTCAGACCAAGTCTCAAACTCGATGCTGTATCCGCCACTGAAAAACACAGGCAAGGTTACTATGTAATACCAGGTGTCCGGAAGGAATATAGAACCTTGAGCAGGTGTAACGCATACAAATGTTGATGCGTCATTTTCCGGGGTGGAGATTACATTGCCGTTATTGTCGAATGTAATGGTAAACGATCCTGCTATCTTCTCGTCATTGTTACCGTACATCCTGATTTTACGGATATCATCGCGCTCGAGTTTGAAGGCAAAAATGGCATTGGCATTCTTGAATGAAATCTTCAAAGTGTTTGAACGTCCAACCGCAACAGCCGTTCTGTCAGCAAAAGTGTCAGGAACGCCCTTCTGATTGACAATCAAGTTCGTATGAATTGACGTTCCATCACAGGAAGCTGTAGTTTCGTACGGATACAAGCCCCAGAACAGAGAGGAAAAACTGTCTTCTTCGAGAATTCCGGATATTGATGTAATCGTACCTGTGAACTGAGCCACCGGCCCGCTATCCTCTGTCACAAAACAACTTCCTCCCTTGTCTCCTGATTCGTAAAAGAGACTTATTGCATCCTGTGGAGACCATACTACGGACTTTACTCCACTGCCTGAAATCAGTGACGTTTTCGTCCCATTGTCGTGGGTCGCAATAATTGTCAATTGCCTGTCTGATATTTCACTGTCCGCGTTCCGGGAAATATTGGAACAGGAAACGGATACAAGTGCCCCGACTAGCAGCGCTATAGTTGAAGCCTGTGATATATATTTGTTCATTTTCATAACTTTCATAAATCATTCCGTTTCATTTATTGAGCCTGATAGCATCCTATGTCTACCTTTCCCCCGACCACGCGGGGATTGCCTGCGAGGTCAAGCGGATACTTCTCAAGAAGTTCTTTGATATTTAGATAGTAAGGCCCCATTGTCTTGCCTGCGAATCTGATTGTTTCAAGAGTACCCGCGCCAAGTGCTGCACCTACTGGCTTGTAATCAGCCGTAAGGATAGTTCTGATGTCGCCCCCGAGAGGAAATTCAATCTGATTCTGAATCATTGCGGATGTTGCATTTTTCAGGCTTCCTTCATAGATGTTATTTGCAAGGGTGCCTATGCCTCCACCCATATTGAGGAAGCCATCCTGCGGCTCATATTCAGGAACTACCATTTCAGAGGTACAAGGAGAAGTAAAGTTGCCTACCATAATGTTGTTTGCAAAGATTGAGCAGACATCGCCGCGAAGAACCATACCTGAATAAGGTCCGAAGTATTCGGCCCAGTTCTTGTTGCCGACAACGGTATTGTTGACGAAAATAAGCTCTGTCTGATTGTAGCAGACGAAAGTCGAGGCATAACCGTCTTTCTTGGTTGATACGTTGTCAACAATCAGGTTGTTGACGAGAGTGGCCTTTACAGGTGCATCATCTGACTGACCTTCACCGAAACCGAAAGCGGGACCGTGAGCATCAGCATTATTGTTGGCAACAATACAATTAGCAACGGTAAGAGTTGTCTGATATGTGCCTTCATTGGTACCGATTGCGCCTTTCTCTGAGTCATTGTCGTGAACGTAGCAGTTTGTTACTGTGATAGGGCCACCCACGCAGTGAACGGCTGATCCGTGGTCACCTTTGCAGTTTTTAATCTCAAAGTGAGAGATATTTACATAACCGTTAATAGGTGTTGCGCAGAAAAATCCATATGTGGTATTTTGACCATCTATTATGGTAAGGTTATCCATACTCTGCTCCTCAAAATCGGCATCCCAGCCTCCTGAAATAGTGATATTTGCTTCGTAAATGTTTATCCCTCCCGGGAATGTCACCCCTCCCTGAACTCGGACAGCCGTACCTTCTCCCACATTATTTATCACAGATCGGAGATTCTCTCCTGCTCTGACACAGACGGGAGGCATAATACCGATAATGTCGCTATATACTCTTTTTCCTGTTGTACTTTCCATATATATCCAGGCATACTGTATATCTTGAGAAAGGCCTTCTATTCTGACGGAATTCTTTCCTGATTCCGGTTTGCCACTTTGGGGATATTCCGTTCCTCCCCAATAGTAGGAGTCACTGGAACAAATCACGCCCCAGGAACTGATATCATCATAATAGTCAGTTCCAAAATAGTAATTCAAATCAGCAGATGATGGACCTCTGTTTGCCGAAATTGTCTCTATGGAAGCCGTAAACAGTTGGAATGCTTCCATTTTCTTTATTCGGTTACTTATAATATCAATCTGCTCAGAATGGGACTGTTCGATGACATGTCCATTTGAATCGGTCACTTTTATTGAGAATCCGTTCCCAAAGGCAACAGGAGGTACGACAAACCAGAATTCCGTTGCGGTCTCCGGTGTCTTGCCAATTTCTATGTTTCCGCATTCAAGTGTAATTCTACTCTCAGACAGGTTAGAAAGAACAGGTCTGGCACTATCCGGGAAATCTATCGTGGCATTCCCGGAAATCTTTTCACTATGATGACCTTCCAATGCTACCGACCTGACGTTTGCATTGCCATATATCTTTATTACAAAATATCCGCACAGGTTCTTGAAATGAAGAGAACGGTCCTCAGTATCGGATGTCACTGCCGCCATAATGTTGGCCCTCTGTCCGAATGCATTTTCGGCATAGGATTGAACCGATGGAAGCACAACTTTAATCTGCTCATCATAAGTCATACTCGTCCCTTCAAAGTACGGATAGACGGCATAATTCCTGCTGATTATACCTCCCGCCACAAATTCTCCATTGTCGACTTTCTCGAATTTGCCTTTCTTGTCTCCGGTTTGCCCCGAAAACAGGTACTTCTGGTTATAGGTCGAAGTGAATATGGACAATTCATCTCCTTCTGTTCAGGATAAAGTACCGTCTTCACCAAGAGTAACTTTTGTTTCAGGCTCTTCGAAGGTTGCGTAAAACTCCCGTGCAGAAGACGAGACGGAATCGGCAACTGTCACATCTTCTTCCTTTGAGCAGCAGATTATCTGCATCATTACTGCTACTGACAATAATATCCTTTTCATTGTTAAAGTTATTTCTCTTTTTAACCTTCTCCTCCTACTCTATAATCCTCATTATCTCCTCCCTGCCCTTTCACAATTATCTGAGTCTCAGCAGGAATATTATCGTTTGAACGATTTATGGTAATTCCTTCCAGAGATTGGGTACTGTTGACAATGACATATTTGAGAGTATTGCTTCCGCTATTGTCATTCATCGGTGAACAATCCAGCAAAGAAAGAGAATCGTTGCCACTCACGTCAAGTTGAATTAACCGATTGCCACTACAAATGAGATTATTCAAACTCGCATTTTGGGATATATCCAAACGTGTCACACTTTGTTCTGAAAAATCCAGAGAAACAATATTGAGAAAATGTTCTATTCCCTTCAAGGATACAATGGTTGCTGAGAATGAGGACTTGCTGCAATCAATCATAGAAATCGCTTCTGCCTCATCTTTTGAGATTTCTCCATCTCCGTCCGTGTCGAAATTCTGGACACAATATGCCTTGAAATTTACATCTTCAATGTCAACCTTGTCTTCTTCTGTTTGTGGTTGATATGCTGAGATTGTGCAAGTTGTTGTCTTGTCTCCTGCCTTTGCTGTGATGGTGGCTGTTCCTATCTTCTTGGCAGTGACAACTCCATTTTCTACTGATGCCACAGATGAATCTGAACTTGTCCAAGTCACTGTTTTATCAGAAGCATTGTCCGGTTTTACAGTGGCGGTGAGGGTTGTTGTTTCCCCGACCTTTAATGATGCACTTGTCTTGTTGAGCTCCACACTTTCAACAGGGTGGTCTTTGGCCTTTACCTTGACTGAACAAGTCGCTGTCTTCTCCCCATCCTCTGTCTTTGCTGTTATAGTGGCTTCTCCCTCTTTGATTGCTGTGACAACACCATCCTTTACTGTTGCTATCTCCTCATTGGATGAACTCCAGATGACATTTTTGTTTGTGGCACTTTCTGGCTTGATGGTGGCTGTGAGGGTTATGGTTTCACCTTCTGTTATTTCAGCAGTTGTCTTGTCCAGAGAAACAGATTCAACTGAAATGACTTTTGAATTTACAGTAACAGAGCAAGTTGCCGTCTTGCCTCCATCCTCTGTCTTGGCTGTTATTGTGGCTTCTCCTTCTTTGAGGGCAGTGACAACACCTTCCTCTACTATAGCAAATTCTTCATTTGATGAACTCCAGATTATGTTTTTGTTATCAGCATTCTCTGGAAGGACTGTTGCCACAAGTGTTACCTTGTCTCCTTTTGATATCTCCAGTTCAGTCTTGTCCATAGAAATGCTCTCAACTTGAACAGTATCCCTGCCTGCCTGACTAACAGTGACTTCTTCTGCCAGTCCGTTCTCAACATTCTTGAAGACCACTTTTGCAGTCCTTGACTCAAGACAGGTATTCTCTAATACATTCAGATAGAAGGTGTTTGTAGAAATAGCCTTTGTTTCTTCCTCCTTTATCCAATCACAGTCATCAGGTATGGACATCTCCACATTTACATTGCTGCTGACTTCAACCTGTATTGTCTCTCCATCTGTATCAACAGAATACTCATTCTGGGTGATAACAATTGTTGGCTCGGTTCCACCCTGATAGACCTTGATAATCTCCTCACCCAAAGAACTCTTTACAGTAACAGAACCTTCTCTCTTTTTCACATCATCATTCTCTGCTATTTCAAATTTGAGTGTTGTGGTGGTCAAAGCCTTAGTGCCTGACTCTCTGACCCAATCCTTACATTCTTCTGCAATTGAATAGGTGAAGTCTATGTTTGCCTTGACTTCTATGGTTAGTTCTCCACCCTCAGGACCAAATTCATTCTTGGATGCAGTGGCGGTCAATGAATCCTTGCCTTTCTGTGATACAACTATGTCTATTGTTGTATTCCCTGCCTTTATCTGAACAGTGGCACTTCTGTCGTCAGGGGTGTCATTCCCCTGAACAGTAATGGTTATAGTGACACTCCCGGCAGAACCACTGGTCTTGTCAAGTGAAATCCAGAAATCAGCCTTGGTATTGATAATTGATGCAGTCCAGTTCTCTGTTGCAGTGAAGGACACCTTTGCCTCTCCACCTCCCTGATTGATGGTAGGTTTTGTATCAACCCCCTTATCAATGACAACAGTTTCCTTTGGTGTAGGAGTTGGGGGTGGGTCTGGCTTTTGAGGTTCCTCTTGCTTATTGCAGGAGAAGATCATACTCAAAGAGAGAATGACAGCAATGGCAAAAAACAAGAAATGATGAACTTTCATGTGTTTTTTATTTCTAATATTTCTCAAAAGAAAGGCAGAATCTGCCTATCATTAGAGAGCCTCTGGACTGGGCCTAACAGCAATAGACATATCCTGCCTATATGGTCAATGCCAATAATGACATTGAAACATACCTTGACTGGATAGTCCATCTGCTGTTGAAAATTGTCCAGATTATCTCTAATAGATGAACTTACCTTTCTGCTCTGGGTATTTCTCCTCCCAGTAGCGCCATAGAATTAAATAAAGTCCTATACAAATGCAAATTATCATATGTTTTTCCAAAAAAAACCACGATAATCAATCGGAAGTTCAACTCAATAGGAAGGAAAACCCTTTTCAAATCACACCTTATAACCTTTCTTCTTATCATCATCTTTCACGAAAATATTCTGACGTTTCAGACATATCTCTTTCGGTGTTTCTCTCTATCTTCACTCCCAAAATAGTGGTACATTATGGAAAGGAGGGATTTTGCGATGCTGGAGAACATGTGCCAGTTCAGATTCAGGGAAGCAGGAAGTTGCTTCCACGTTTGCACACAGGAGATTCTGCCTGTGATATTCCACGGAGAACAGGAAATGAAGATTGCAATGAATATCGTGGCGTTCATTGCATTTATGTTTCCGGAAATCAGAATATTCACATTTGAGATTATGGATAATCACTTGCACCTTGTTGTTGCCGGGCAGGATTCACAGGTGAAGGATTTCGCTATGGCGCTAATCAAAAAGTTGGCCTTTCATCCGGAGTTGAAAAGAGTCAGAGACGTCATTTTGAAGATGGAACCCAAATTTCATCCTGTTGATAACCTGAACACTTTTCGGAACGTAATTGCCTACACCAACAGGAATGGAACCGTTGTTAATCCGGATGAAAATCCCTTCTCGTACAGGTGGGGTGCCAACAGATTTTTTTTCAACAATGAGGCGAAGTTTCGGCATGCTCAATGCGGGCATATCGCGACACAGGAAGAAAAAAGGGCGCTGTTCAGAAGCCATCGTCTGGACAATGTCAGGAATATCATCGTTCTGGACGGATATATCTCACCTCTGTGCTATTGCCGTGTTCAGGAGGCAGAATCACTTTTCTTAAATAACCGCCAATATTTCTATCGGATTTCCAAGAATATCGAATCACATAAAGAAATAGCCGGACTTATCGGAGAGAGTATCTTCTACACGGATTATGACTTGTTTGACATCATTGCATCAGTATGCAGAAAAGACTATGGCGGACGGAATTCTTCGGAATTGAAGCCTGAAGAGAAGATGTCCATCGCGAAGACCCTCCATTACGAATACAATGCTGGCAACAAGCAAATCTCCCGTCTGCTGAAAATTCCTGTCGAGACTATATCTTCGATGTTCCCGCACTGACTGGGATTGAAAACGGGCTTTTATCATCCCGTCGCGGCAAATTTTCTCCTGATGGGATTGAAAACGTCCCTTTTCCAGCCATTCGCGGCAAATTTTCGCCCGGCGGGATTGAAACGGGCTTTTCCAGCCCGTCATCTGGATTGACGTAAAATATGACTATCTTTGAGAACACCAAAATCAATCGGTCTTATGAGCAGGAAAGGAATCTTAAAGTTTACGGCAGTTCTGATATGTGCCATATTCATCAATTTCCAGTTATTCGCGCAGCAGGACAAACCCAATCTTAAGATGGGTGTTCTGAGCGATATCCACGTATGTGACGATGAGTCGGAAGAGTCGTTCCGCCATGCACTTGAGTATTTCCGTGGCAGCAATGTCGATGGAGTCATCATAGCGGGCGATATGGCTGACCACGGTCTGGCCTACGAACTGTTCCGCATATCACGTGCCTGGAATGCCGTTTTCCCCAAGGACAGACGCCCCGACGGATCCCACGTGGAGAAGGTGTTCGTCTATGGAAACCACGATGCATTCGACAACACCCATAAGGACTGGTATCGGAAACTTCCCAAGGAACAACTCAAGTTGGGTCCCGTCCGTGACGATTATGCAAAGAACTGGAAGAAGTACTTCAAGGAGGACTTTTCCCAGATATATATGAAGGAGGTGAAGGGATACAAGTTCGTCTGCTGCCACTGGTCATTCGAGAATGACCGTCAGGAATGCGGAGCGCCCGAGTTCGTGAAGGCGCACGCCGCCGAATTGAAGGGAGAAAAGCCATTCTTTTATATTCAGCATGCTCATCTGGCTCATACCTGCAACGGTGAATGGGCGTGGGGTCAGGACGACGGCTCAATGACCGAGACCCTCAAGGATTTTCCCAACGCGATTGCCTTCTCCGGCCACTCCCACGACCCCTTGACGGATGGGCGTGACCTGTGGCAGGGCGAGTTCACAAGCATAGGCACTGCGTCGTTGCGCTACGTTCTCCCAATAGGCGGACGCGAGAACTCTTCCCTGGACGGGGAAGACCGTGACATACCCTGCCAGATGCCTTCAATCGCAGGGCACTACTGCCACCACGGTATGGTTATGACCGTCTATGACGACCGCATCACCTTGGAACGCCGCGAGTTCTACTATGACGAATCGCTTGGAGATGATTGGGTGATACCTCTCCCCAAGGGCACTGACGCCCCGCTTTCATACGAAAATATGGCCAGGACAGCACCTGTTCCGCAGTTTGCGGACGGCGCGAAGGTCGCCCTCAGCCCCTTTTTCAAAGGCAAGGACCGCTATGGCAAGGAAACGGAGCAGATAGAGGTTACCTTCCCCGCCGTGAAGAGCAGTACCACCGGTGTCAGGGCCTTCGACTATGAAGTGCAGATTGAGCAGCGCTACGTTGATCTGAAGGCTGTTGTCGGCACCAAGAGAGTATATTCAGCCCATTGCTATTATGGAGAGAACCACGATGACAACGAGGTCAAGTGCGTTTTCGCAAAGAAAGAAATCCCGGGTATGTATGAATATCGTTTCGTAGTCCGCCCCTGCGAATGTTACGGTGGCAAGGGAAATCCAATCTTCTCCGAATGGCAGAAACCCCTTGATTCAAAGAAGTAGGGACTTTCCGGCCCCTCGGCGGTGGAGGTTTACGAACAGGATCTTTGGTGATGGAGCTCAGAATCTGTTATCGGTGACGATTTTATTTAATCAAGTTTATCTCATTTTCCGACAATCCTGTCGCCTTTGAAATCGTAGGGATATCAATATGTAAATCCAGTAATCGTTTGGCAGTCTCTATTTTTTCTTCTTTCTTTCCCTCGTCACGACCTTCTGCGCGACCTTCTGCGCGACCTTCTGCCCGACCTTCTGCCCGTCCTTCCGCGTGGCCTGCCGCTCGTCCATCAGCCCATCCGTCGGCCCACCCTTCCTTCTGGGCGGTGCTAAGGACATCGTTCTGAATCATAATGGCATTGAGATGTTCGTCATAAGCATACGTCTCCGCCTTGCTCAGGCTCAGGTATTCCAGCTTCTTCTTCGCCTCCTTCAGGCCGGGAGCTGTGGTATCCTCTTCTATCTCCCCGTACTTGAGGTATCTTATCCACTCCTCAAGATGGTTCTCCGCCAATTTGTTGAAGGAGTTGACCCGTATCAGGTAATACTCCGGGAATATCTCTGACGGTGTCTTCATTTCAATGACATCTTTCTCTTTGGCAGTAATACGCAGAATGTCCTTGGTGTTGACCCCGACGAACGATGTCTTGCCGTGATAGATGTAATCCTTCCCGCTTCCAAGATCGAAATAGAGGATGTTGATGCTGTAGACTTTCTTTACCTTGTCATACCTTTCTCCCAGCGAAATATGCTCCGTAATGGCCTTTGCCACCCCATATAGAATCCGCTCCATATAGTGAAGTTCGCGTGTCTGCTGTATCTCCACGATGATGATTTCTCCCTTGCTGTTGAGAGCCTTGATGTCAACACGGTTGAACTTGTCTTCCGCACTTTCCTGATTGCCCTCACTCTCCAACAGTTCAATGATATGAACCTTCTCCCCCAACAGGACGGTGACAAGTCCTTCGAGGATACTGAAATTGGCCTTGTCGCGAAGTATCTGCTTCGCTGCCCAGTCAAATCTTATGTATCTGTTTTCCATATTGATAATGAGCGCGACTTGACGCACCTGAAAACAAACTTACATATTTTGTTCCATTATTCCAATTCC
>JAZLIS010000062.1:0-5551 GCA_045617505.1 Bacteroidales bacterium
CAATCGTGTATTTGAATTCACCGTCGCACTTGACTTCCTTTTTGGCGTAGCGGACATTCTTGATTGTGCCCCAACGTTCACTGCCGTCAACAAAACGTACTACAACAAGAACCCATAAAGGCGAGGGTTTGTAGAGGGTTATGCTCTCAATGTATTCGTGGACATACTATCGCCTTGAAGTAAAATTCCGTAAGCTTCCTGAGATTTGTGACAGTCGTGTCATACCTCACGTGGACTGTCTCTACATATCCGGTTGTATCCGTATAAACCTCCTGATATGTAGGGTTTTCCGTATTTGAGTATATTCATCATTATGACTTGAGGTTGTTACGCAAAGATAAACAGCTTCTTATAACATCTTGAGAGACTTCTTGATAAGGGCCTCGATGGTGATGTCAGGGGTCTGCTGGAGAATGGAGGAGAGAACCTTTTCGACGGCGGGTCTTGCAAATCCGAGGAGGACAAGGGCGCTGCGGGCCTCTTCCCTGACAGCGGAGTCCCCTCCTGCAGTGGCCATAACCGGCAAATCTCCGACAGCGGTCTTGTCAATCTTGTCCTTCAGTTCCAGAATTATGCGCTGGGCGCTCTTGAGACCGATGCCCTTGACGGCCTTGAACCGGCCTGTGTCCCCTCCGAGGATGGCGGCGCGGGTTTCATCTGCTGTCATTGAGGAGAGAATCATCCTCGCGGAGCCGGCACCGATGCCGCTGACAGAGATAAGCTGCTGGAAAACAGTCCTTTCATCCTTAGTGAAGAATCCGTACAACTGTTCGTCATCCTCCCTGAGGTGATGGTGTGTGAACAGTTTGACCTCCTGCCCGGTGAGGGACTGGAGCGGGGAGAAGGTGGTCAGCGAGATGGCGAGTTTCCAGCCTATGCCGCAGGTTTCGACAATCGCTTCGGCGGGGGATATTTCGGTCAGAATGCCCTTGATATATTCGTACATATTGTCCAATATTTCTGTAAAAATACTATTTTTGCCGGATATATGAAAACAGAAGAGATACGCGCGCAATTTCCCGGCCTCAACCGTACGGTTTACGGGAAGAGACTCGTGTATCTCGACAATGCGGCGACTTCCCAAAAGCCTCTCAGTGTCCTGAAGATGCAGGAGTTCCTCTGCAGGGAGAGCTGCGGCAACGTCCACAGGGGTGTGCACAGACTCAGCATAGAAGCCACCGCCGCATACGAGGAGGCCCGTCAGGCCGTCCGCAGTTTCATCGGGGCCCGCTCGAGCGAAGAGATAATCTTCACTTCGGGAACCACCGCCTCCTTCAATCTTCTGGCACACTGCTTTGTCTCACGATATGTGGGCAAGGGGGACAGAATTCTGATATCGGAGGCCGAGCACCATTCCAACATCGTCCCCTGGCAGATTGCCTGTGAGGCGGCCGGCGCCACGATTGACGTGGTGAGGGTGGATGACAGGGGTGTCCTCGATATGGACGATTTGTCGAAAAAACTGGACGGTCGGGTCAAACTGCTCTCAATCACCCAGATATCCAATGTCCTCGGGGTAATCAATCCCATAAGGGAGGTAATATCCGCTGCCCACGCGAAGGGAATTCCGGTCGCGGTTGACGGGGCTCAGGGGATAGTCCACCTGCCGGTGGATGTCACGGAACTGGATTGTGATTTCTATGCATTTTCCGGCCACAAGATATATGCCCCCACCGGAACAGGGGTTCTGTATGGGAAAAAGGAGTATCTTCAGGAGATGCCTCCCTATATGGGAGGAGGGGATATGGTGGACACCGTCACCTTCGAAAAGACGACATACGCCCCGCTACCCTTGAAGTTCGAGGCGGGAACACCCAATTTCGTCGCGGCATCCTGCCTGAAGCCCGCTCTGGAAATCGCTTCCGGGTTCAATTCAGACGTGGAACTGATGGCATGCGTGAAGGAGAATCTGGCGTTCCTGATGGAGGAGATGGCCGCGACGGAAGGGCTCCGCATTTACGGGAATCCTTCTGACGCTGCCGCCAAGGCTCCGTTGATAAGTTTTACGGTGGAGGGGACACATTCTTCCGATATCGCCCAGATTCTGGACAAGATGGGAATCGCGGTGCGCAGCGGTCTGCTCTGTGCGGAACCGGTTGTGCGGAGGTTTTCGGAGGTGGGGATGGCGCGTGTCTCGCTTGCCCCATACAATACGATGGAAGAATGCCGGACTTTTATTTCAGGCCTGCGCAAAGCGGCAAAGATGTTGAAATGAAAACGATAAAGGAGATAGAAGAGAGCATCGTCGAGGAATTTTTCCTCTTTTCCGACTGGATGGAGAAGTATGAATACCTGATAGAGTTGGGGAAGGAGATGTCTCTGATAGATGAAAAGGAGAAGACAGATGAGAATCTAATCAAGGGTTGCCAGTCCAGAGTCTGGCTCTCCTGCGAGAAGAGGGACGGCTTGCTGTTTTTCAGGGCCGACAGTGACGCAATCATCACGAAAGGAATGATTTCGCTGCTTCTCAGGGTGTTCAACGGCCAGAAGCCGGAGGATATCCTCTCCGCCGACCTCGATTTCATCGATGCGATATCCCTTCGTGAGAATCTTTCCCCTACACGTGCAAACGGGCTTGTCTCGATGATAGATAAAATCAGGAATTATGCAGACGCCAACCGCTCTTGAAGCTGACATAAAACACGCTCTGAGGTCCGTCTTCGACCCTGAAATTCCGGTCAACGTCTATGATTTGGGACTAATCTACAAAATTGACGTCGACAAGGACAATGCAGTTGCAATCGATATGACCCTCACGGCTCCCAACTGCCCCATTGCGGACCAGGTGGTGGAGATGGTGCAGGAGGCGGTCAGGGACGTGCCGGGAGTGACGGATGTCAGGGTCAATCTGGTGTTCGAGCCGGAATGGACCAAGGAGATGATGAGCGAGGAGGCGATGCTTGAACTCGGGCTGCTATGATTTGTCTGCTGCTCGGTTCGAATCTCGGGGAGAGGGAGAAAAATCTGGCCCTTGCCAGAGAGAAACTGGCGGAGAGGCTTGAAGTGACTCTCAGGTGTTCCGGGATAATGGAGACAGAGGCGGTGGGTTTTGACGGGGCTGACTTTCTGAACCAGACTGTCTGCTTCGAGAAGGAGATGGACCCGTTCGACCTGCTCGGAGTGACTCAGGCCTGCGAGGCGGAGATTGGGCGAAAGCCGCATGGAGCTGAATATGACAGGGACGGAAAGAGGATATACAGAGACAGAATCATTGACATAGATATATTGACTTTCAATGATTTGCAGATAAGCACGGAAAGGCTGACACTGCCTCACCCACAGGTGTGGAGCCGCCCGTTCGTGAAAGAGCTGATGAAACAATTGATATAAAAAACATAAGACAATGACACAGGAAGAAGTTTTTAAAAATCTGATTGCACACGCCAAGGAATACGGATTCATCTTTCCTTCAAGCGAAATCTATGACGGATTGAGCGCAGTTTACGACTACGGACAGATGGGTGTCGAGATGAAGAACAACATCAAGCGCTACTGGTGGGAAGCTATGGTCCATCTGAACGACAATATCGTCGGAATAGACTCCGCAATCTTTATGCATCCCCGTATCTGGGAGGCTTCAGGTCACGTCGGAGCCTTCAACGACCCTCTGATTGACAACAAGGACTCCAAGAAGAGATACCGTGCGGATGTCCTGATAGAGGAATATCTTGCAAAACTTGAGGAGAAGATGAACAAGGAGGTGGAGAAGGGGCGCAGGAAATTCGGCGAGGCCTTCAACGAGGAGCAGTTCCGCGCCACCAACCCCAACGTCCTTCGCGTGAAGACAAAATATGACGATGTTCACGCAAGGATGGCAAAAGCTCTCAACGACAATGATCTTGGCGAGCTTCGACAGATTATCGTTGACTGTGAGATTGCCTGCCCCATCAGCGGCACGAAGAACTGGACGGATGTCCGCCAGTTCAACCTGATGTTCAGCACCCAGCTCGGCAACGTGGACGGCGGAGTGGGGACGATATATCTCCGTCCCGAGACGGCACAGGGAATCTTCGTCAATTTCCTCAATGTCCAGAAAACAGGACGTATGAAGGTTCCTTTCGGAATAGCTCAGATAGGAAAGGCTTTCCGCAATGAGATAGTGGCCCGACAGTTCATCTTCCGTATGAGAGAGTTCGAGCAGATGGAGATGCAGTTCTTCGTCCGTCCCGGCGAGGAGATGAAATGGTTCGAGCAGTGGAAGAAAACCCGTCTGGCCTGCCACAGGGCACTTGGTCTGGGAGATCAGAAATATCGTTATCACGACCACGAAAAACTGGCCCACTACGCGAACGCTGCGACCGATATCGAATTCGAGTTCCCCTTCGGATTCAAGGAGTTGGAGGGAATCCACAGCCGCACGGATTTCGACCTGAGCCAGCACCAGAAATTCTGCGGAAGGAAAATCCAGTATTTCGACCCCGAGACCAACGAGAGCTATACTCCGTATGTAATCGAGACTTCAATCGGTTTAGACCGTACTTTTCTGGCTATTCTTTCGTCATCCTACTGCACCGAGACTCTGGAGAACGGTGAGGAGAGGGTTGTTCTCAGACTCCCCTCCTGCATCGCACCTGTCAAGCTGGCCATCCTTCCCCTTGTCAAGAAGGACGGTCTGCCGGAGAAGGCCCGTGAAATCCTCGACACCCTCCGGTTCGACTTCAACTGCCAGTATGACGAAAAGGACTCCATCGGCAAGAGATACCGCCGTCAGGATGCAATCGGAACGCCTTTCTGCGTAACCGTAGATCACGACACCCTGAAAGATGATTGCGTGACGATACGCTATCGCGATACTATGTCACAGGAGAGAATTCCGATTGAAAATCTCCGTGGAATCGTCTCGGAGAAAGTGAGTATGGCGCCTCTGTTCAAGAATATCCACAAAATCTGAAATTTTTATTAAAAAAATTGCATAATTGGGGACAATTGGCTAACTTTGCGCGTTGAATTTAATGTTTTTGCAAAGAGATGAATGCACCTGCTGAACTCAAATATACAAAGGATCACGAATGGGTGAAAATGGAAGGGGATATCGCTGTTGTCGGAATCACCGATTTCGCACAGAGCGAATTGGGAGACATTGTTTTTGTGGATATCCAGACAGAAGGTGAAACTCTTTCACAGGGAGATGTTTTCGGAACGATAGAGGCCGTCAAGACGGTTGCGGATGCATATATGCCTCTGTCCGGAGAGGTGGTCGAAGTCAACGCGGCTCTGGAAAGCGCTCCCGAGAAGGTCAACAGCGACCCTTACGGAGAGGGTTGGATGGTAAAGATCAAAATTTCCGACGCTTCGGAATTTGATAATCTTCTTTCTGCCTCGCAGTATGAAGAAATAATCTGATTTGTAAATCAAATGTGATGTGTTTAAGGGGGCTAAGCGTTGGCCCCCTTAGTTTTTTCATAAACTAAATTTTTATAATTTTGCAGTCCTCTTAAAAAAATGATTAATGGAGATATTGCGCACATTCGATTTGCTGACAAATCTGAAGTCTTATCCTTTCAAGCCCGATATGCTTGCTAGAAAGTCCCACGGCAAATGGATCAAATAC
>JAZLIS010000063.1:0-6493 GCA_045617505.1 Bacteroidales bacterium
AGCAGGAAGCTGTGCATTCAGCTGCTCAATCAGCTGGCCCTTTCCGCCAACCCACTTGATAAAAGGCTTTGCATCTGTCATAATATGCTAATCTGGTTTTTTCATTAGAGTTCAACAAATCTTACTCGTCAACGTCTGGTAGTTTTGCATTCACATCGCGAGTATTCAAATCTGATCTAATAGCATTACCACTACCAAACTATCAGTCCTTCAAATATACAACATCCTATCCAATAAATACCACGATTCGCGGAATTCCGATATGATGACATCCGTATCAATGACTGCGTACATTTTACTCTTCATTACGGACCTCGCTGATTATCCGGTTAATTTCATCAAGACTCAAATCCTGCAGACCGCGTTCTGCTACATCTGCTCTCATTTGAGCAAAAGCACTGACAGCCTTCGTTCTGATTTCTTCGTCAGAGTCTATCCTGATATCAAAAGGAATCCGGCGTTCATGCACGACAGCTTTCATGAACAATGCGTACGCCGCAGTATTGCTAATACAAATCGCAGATTGCTGCGTGTGTTCGCACAGAAACTGTTCAAATGAAACGTTACATTCTGTCCTTGACGGCTTGTCCGGCGCCAGTTCCTTTGTACTTGCTTGCCGTGCTGTTGAAATGGTATGAAATCCGTATTCCGACTGTCGGCTGGTTATAGTCATTGTCCTGATTGATGATATGGCAGCCCGAATCAAGCAGAATCGCCTCGTGCGATTGGTTCAGTATGTCTATGGCGCTCACTTTCACCGTCAGGGCGTCTTCTTTCAGGAACGATTTCTGAACGCTGCATTCAAGGTAGTGCTTTGGATTGGTCATCTGGATGTTGCCATAGTCATACTTGCTGGTGAACTGATAATCAACAGAGAACTGCCAGCTTTTCTTGAACCGGAAGGAATTGTTCAGTTGTGCCATATACATCGGCTTGTTCAGATTAAGTTCACGTTTGCCGCCCGGTGCGAGTTCATCGCTGACCATCATCTTGAATACCTGCTTTCTGATGCCGAGTGTATATTGCGGATACCAGACTCCTATGTTGGGTGAAGCTACTATGTATCCGCTCCAGATATTGATGTCTTCGGGCAGGTTGATGTATGTCATCAGTACTACTCCCTCATCGTTATAAGGTACAGTCCAGTTTGTTATACCGTCAGTTACACGCTCGTAAGTTGCACTGAGGCTAAGCCACTTCCAGTTGGCATTGATGGCACAATCCAGATATTTTTCGTTTTTCAGTGTCGGGTCGCCTATCTGATATACGAAGCGGCTGTGATACTCCATATTGTTGGCGAGTTTCCAGAATCCGGGGCGCTGGCTTTTACCGGACAGACTTGCCGACAGTGAAACCGGTCCAACCTTTGACGATACGGAGAGAGATGGGAACAGGTTGTTCTGGCTTCTGTCCATATCAGTGTCTCCCATTTTGTCATCAAATACGAAATCGACATGCTCATATCTCAAACCTGCCACAATCTGCAATGGCTTCAGAGGTAGGGCATATTCCAGGAATCCAGCGTATGAATTCTCTCTGATTTCAGATTCGGACTGTGGCATTTCATCGAAGGTTATGGAATATTTCTGTCGTATTCTGCTGAAAGTCTCTTCGGTGCCAAACTGCAGTTTTCCTTTCCAGACTGGATGCGAGAATACAAGTTTCGATGCTAGAAGGGTGTTAGTCCTGTCATTCTCAGATTCCATCGAGCGGGGCTCTATCTGGCTCTTTTCGACTGTTTTGGTTTCAGTGTCATCCCTGTCTGTCTGGAAATCGGTATTGAATTCTATTTCCATTTTCTGTATGGTACCGCTGTAGTATATGTTTCCATTCCAGCTGGAATAATCTTTGAGGAATCCGTTGTTGACTGATATCAGATGGTCTGTCTTGCTCTTGTCGGTAAATACATCCACGTCCATCGTCTCTGTGTAGTGGCCGTTGAACATCTGCTTGTTCTCAAGCTGAAATCCCAATGAATGACTGTCGTTGATCTGCCAGTTGACGCCGAAGCGGGAATTCAGTCCATTCTGATGCTGTATCACATCCATATTTGCCAGCTGCTCGAACAGCTTCTGCCCGACGTGCGATGTCTCGTCTGCGTCTGCTATCTGGAAACCATGATTGTCCCAATATGTAATTTTTCCAATCAGATCGACTCCTTTCTTGCGGTAGTTCAGGTCAAGAACCGTCCAGGACGGGTCAATATGTGAGGTGTTGAGGTATTTGCATCCCTGACTGGTAAGTGCAAAGCTGAAACCTTCTCCCTTGCGTTTGACGGTTTTGATGCGGACAACTGCCTTGATATCGCCTCCGTATGCGGCACCCGGATTGTTCACCACGTCTATGCTTCTGATTTCTTCTGACATCAGGCTGCGCAGCTCGTCGTTGTCCAACACTCTGCGCCCGTTGATGTAATACACCGGCTCACCGCGTCCTATGACTTCCAGTTTGCCTTCTCTTGAAATCATACCCGGTATTTTCGCGAGTATGTCTTGCGCATTGCCTGAATGTTCCAGCACAGATCCTTCAATTTTGGTGACGATGGCGTCACCGGACATCTGGGTCTGCGGAAGATGTCCGGTAATCACGACTTCGTCTATTGCCATAACATCGTCCTCCATTATTATGTCGCCCACATTTATGTCCAGCGCTGCTGCTGTCAAAGATTTTTCATTGTTACGGTATCCTACCATCGATACGCACAGTATGTATTCTCCGCTGTTTGCCTTTATCTCGAAGTGTCCGTCATTGTCGGCCATCGTTCCTGCAATTATGCTCCGCGCGCCGTCCATCAGAGCAACTGTGGAGAAGCATAGTCCCTCTCCGGTACTCTTCTCAATAACATTACCGCTTATTGTTACTGTATTCCTCTGCGCTACGCATACTGTCGTAGTCATAAGCATCATCAACGATGCAATCATTCTGATCCGTTTCATTGTATTTTTTGTGCCGTTTATGGTATTGACGGAATTTTTCGAAGAATGTTAACACGAAAAAACAGGAAACTCCAACGCCCTTCCCGCCATCTGCCATGCCCTGAAGAGCTGGGGGAATGCAAGAATGATAGTACAGTTAATTCTTCAGACAACCTATGGGAACTACATGGATTCCATCCGGCCTGGTGTACGCATAATCGCCCACGGCGGTCAACACCATCATGAATGAAGGCTTGGACATCTTTGTTGTATCAATCTTATCCGCCAATGCCATAAGACTTGCCACACCTTCACCTATCTTCTTTTCTCCTCCCAGTTTGACCTCAATAAGTCCATATGTGCCATTTCTTCTGTGAAGCACGGCATCGCACTCCAATGCTGTATTATCACGGTAATGGTAAAGTTTTCCGGATAAAGCTTCCGCATATACACGAAGATCCCGCACGGCCATATTCTCAAATATCAATCCGAATGTCTCCAGATCGTTTATCAAGTCCTTCGGCCCTATGCCCAGGGCTGCAGTGGCAATGCTTGGATCAACCAGATGCCTTGTGTCACTGGTCCGGATTGCAGCCTTGCTCCTCAGATTCGGGTTCCAGGCTTCCAGGTCTTCTACAACGTACAATTTCTTAAGGGCTTTGATATAGTCCGCTACAGTATCTTCATCCAGAGTGTCGGAGTCATTGCTTGCCATATCCGCTTTGTAGGTTGCGTATGAGACCTGCCCGGCAATATTCCTGGCGAATGACCGTAGAAGTCTGCGTGCCCTTTGGGAATCGCGTCGTACGCCGTCTACTCTTTTGATGTCATAGTCTACGACGGAATCATAATAGTCGATAGCCTGGTCCAACGCTATCTCACCTTCCATCATGGTTGCAGCGGGCCAGCCACCACGACATGCAAGAAATGCAATGTTCTCTATTGACAAAGTATTCCGACGAGGAATGATTTTCCCACCATCGAACAGGTCTTCAATGCTTACCGATCCGGATGATTCCCCTGACTCATAAAGGCTCATCGTTCGCATCCTGAGTCGTCCCATTCTGCCAGTGCCGCTATGAACTGTTTCTTCCGCTTCTGGCGTTACCGTTGACCCGGTAAGAATGAATTGGGTCGGTTCGCCTCTTTTGTCAACAGCACTGCGGATCGTATCCCATAGGTCTGGAATAGTCTGCCATTCGTCAATCAGCCTGGGCGTGTCTCCGTCCAGAAGAACATATGGATCAATCTCAAACATTGTCCTGCTGTTCTTCAAGACTTTGCTGTCACCAAGGTCCAACAGACTTTTTGCCTGTTGTGTGGCAGTTGTAGTCTTTCCACACCACTTCGGACCTTCAATCAGAACGACCCCTTTCCCTGCAATCTTTCTGGCTAACAAGCCATCTGCAATTCTATTTTTATACATAATCTGTGAATGCTCTATTTTTCATCTATGCTTTGCAAATATATACTAAAACGACGAATATTCGGTTGTTTGAAATAATTATGTTCGGTTATTTACAACTATTTAGTTCCGGCGTTTGTAAACACACACCCCTGTACCTTTGTACCAGCCTCAAAAAGTAGACACGAAAAATTTTTTAATGGGTTAATAATTTACCAGAGTAGACACTGGCGTTAATTTTTCGCGTTTTGGTTTTACAAAAGTAGACATTTCTGATGTTTTTGCCACATTTCTTCGGATAGAAGTAGACACGTTTTCAAGCATCTACTTATCTTCTTCATTATCAGCCTTTCTGTGGCGTTTCTGAACGAACTTTGGCTCCGTAGACAGTTTTCTCGACTCAAAACTATTTTTCTGGGGCAGTTCGCCCTTATAGTATCGTTTCCGATAGTTGTCCGGAGTATCGTAGCCGATTGCAAAGCACGGGCGCTGCTCATTGTAGAACTTCACGTAGTTGTCAAGTATCTCAGTGATTCTGCTCCATTTCCACTCTCGCTCGATGCCGAAGTCCATTACCAGTTCCTCCTTTATCCAGCCGTTCAGAGCCTCATTGACGGGGTTGTCGGTGGGCTTGCCGGCCCTTGACATTGAACGGACTATGTTCGTATCCTTTATCAGTTCATTGTACGCCATGGACGCATAGACGCTTCCCTGGTCCGTATGCAGTATGGTCGGCTCAGCTGAGCCTTTCAGCATCTCCACAACGTCGTTCAGCCCGTCGATATACTGGTTTCTGTCCCCACGTTGGGACGTTGCCTTGTATGTCAGGATTTCCTTGGTGAACACATCGAAGTAGAAGGTCACCTCGATATTCGTCCACTTGGAGTGAAGCATTGTCATGTCCGACACTATAACCTGCCTGGGCCTGTCAACCGTCTCCCATGTTGTATAGATAAGGTTGGGATACTTGTCCTTTACCTTTCTCGGCCTGTAGCGTACACGATGCATGGTCTCGGCCTTTATTCCGAGATGTCGGTAGCATTTGTATGCATAGCTGTCGCTTATCTCCAGATGCATGTTGATTCTGATAAAGGCTGCTGTCCAGCGATATCCGTGGGTCTTGTGCTTCTCATGCACTTCCTTGACCTTCTCGACTATCTCCTCGCGGTGATGGTCCCTGATGGTAGGCTCATGCTTGAGCCACTTGTAATAGCCGGCTCGGCTCACTCCCATCAGTTCGCAGAGGTCTTTTACAGGATTGTCGCGGGACAGGCGCTTGACTATTTCGAACTCTTCTCCTTTAAACGAACATACTCCAGTCCCCCATCCGGATTCCTCTGAACGGCATAGTTTTTTTTTAGCCGTTCGTTCTCTATGCGAAGACGCAGAATCTCGCGCTTGTATGACTCCTCGGTCCTGTCAAATCCTTCGGGCACGATGCTCTGGATATCTGCATCGGCACGGGCAAGACCTTCCAGACCGCCTTCTTCATACTGTTTCAACCACCGTTTCAAAGTGGGTTCCGTGATGTTGTGCATCGCGGAAAACTCTTTGGCTGTCCGCTGACTGGACTTGTACTGGCGAATCAGGAACTCCTTCTCAAGAGGATTCAAATGTTTTGCCATAAAAGTTTCTCCTTTCCGGTAGTCAGTTTGCCTGGCGTTCAATGATATGCCGTCATATGAGCTCTTGAGGGCTGCTCGCCCCCAAACCCCTCGGTGTTTTCTGGTATAAGATTTATACCTTACAACACTTGAAGGCAATGCGACATCAAAGATACGACATTCAAACTTTTCTACCTTCCCGTGTCTACTTTTTCAGTAGCAGCACTGAAATCGCCAACCCGGACCTCTCCAACCTCGCAGCCCTCCCTCTCTTCCTCTCAGGCGTGCGCAACGCCCATACCTCACTGAAGGTATCGTCCTCCCTTCACCAGTGGCTCGAACAGCAGTACAACACCTCCGCCGAGATTACACACATCAGCTACGTCCCCGAAGGCCGCGAGCTCCTCACCGACCTGAAGCTCCCCACACCCGAGCAGATAGCCTCCCGCGAGACCTTCTCCCGCACCTACCTCATAACCTGCACCATTGAATACCGCTACCGCCAGGACGGTGGAACTACGGCAACACCTTCCGCCGCTCCTCAGACACCGTCACCGAGACATGGAAAG
>JAZLIS010000064.1:0-128174 GCA_045617505.1 Bacteroidales bacterium
AAGTGTACCTACGATGAGACGAAAGTCGGACTTGACGAGCAGGAACTGCTCAGGAAAAAGATTGAACGCACACAGAGGGCTCTTGATAAGCTGAATGCAAGGCTTTCTGCTGCAATGTGTTAAAAAATGTTATATAGAAGTATGAAAATCCGAATTTCAGCACTTGCTTTTCTTCTGCTATCCCTTACACAGATGGCAGAAGCCGGAAACAACTGGATGGCATCCCTGCCGGACAGCACGCTTGTGTGCAATATGACCATCCCCGGCACACACGACACATTCACCTACCGGCTTGACTATGAATTTGTCACCAAATATTGGTGGCGTACCCAGACATTGGATGTGGCAAGGCAGTTCGATATTGGTATCCGCTGCTTCGATTTCCGTCCTCATTACTTTGACAATGGGGCTGATTCGTATCTGCAGATATTCCATAACAGAAGAAATTGTATGGTTTCGTTTGACGAGGCTTTCCGTTCGGTGGTTGGCTTTGTCACGGACAATCCTTCTGAGTTTGCCATAATCTATCTGAACTATGAGACGGGGGACAATGATTCCGACCAGAAGAAAGCAGGGAAAAAGATGCTTGCAGGTATGCTGCTGGATTATCTGGAGGAATTCGGAGAGGAGTCCATCGCCTTTTTCAGACCGGATATCACTCTGGGGGAGATCAGGCACAAGGTGCTTATAGTGTGCAGGGACAATTATGAAGGTTTCGACCTTCCGTTTGCCGCTTTCATCAATGGATGGGATGATTTCTCCGGTGAGGGGTACCTTTCCACGGGAGGAAAGAAGGAGTCTCCTGGAGTCTGCAGGCTCTACAGTCAGGATTTGTACAGCGTATATGACTGGGATCATTTCCACGAGAAAAGCGAAGCCTTTGACGGATGTTCGGCTGCCTATCTGGCGGATGAAACGTCCTTCCCCTGGTGCATCAACAATGCTTCAGGATATATGGGCCACTCCGAAAGGACATTGAATTACAATGAATTTGCATTCAAGTCAAATCCTCACGTGATTTCCGTTGCCGACAAAGTGTCGGGAAAGGAAAAAAGAGGTCTCGGCATAGTTATGATGGATTTCGCGGGAGAGAAGGAATTCGGACTTGTCAGGTATAAAGTGTTCGGGGATGAACTCACCGAAGCGCTTATCGCCGTCAATTTTGCGAATAACCGAAAATAGAGGTACAAAGTTTTTATTAATCAATAATTTATGTTATATTTGCGTTCCCTTCGGTAGCGGAGGGTTTATAAATAATGTTTAACTACTTGTTGTTTAATTAATTACATTATGGAAGAACAGAACATCACAATCGCAGAGGAGGAGCCCGTACAGGTTCCCGTTTCTGCAAAGAAGAGAAGCAATGCCTCGGTTGCAAACGACCAGTTTGACTGGGAAGCATTTGAAAACGACGGCTTCAGCGAAGCTGACAAAGCCGCGACAGAAGAAAGTTATGCCCAGACTCTCAACCGTGTGAGCGAGAACGAAGTTGTTGAAGGTACTGTAGTGGCATTGAACAAGCGTGAAGTCATTGTGAACATCGGCTACAAGAGCGAAGGTGTCATCAGCATCAATGAATTCCGCTATGATCCCGATCTGACTGTAGGTCAGAAGGTGGAAGTTTACGTGGAGAACGCTGAGGACAAAAAGGGTCAGCTCATTCTCTCACACAAGCGCGCACGCGCTCTCAAGTCTTGGGACAGAGTCAACGAGGCTTGCGAAAAGGACGAAATAGTAAAGGGTTACATCAAGTGCCGCACCAAAGGTGGTATGATTGTCGATGTATTCGGCATCGAGGCATTCCTTCCCGGCAGCCAGATTGATGTCAAGCCCATCAGAGACTACGATGTATTCGTAAATAAGACTATGGAATTCAAGATTGTCAAGATAAATCAGGAATTCCACAACGTGGTTGTATCCCACAAGGCTCTCATCGAGGCTGAAATCGAAGCCCAGAAGGCTGACATCATCGGAAAGCTCGAGAAAGGCCAGATTCTTGAGGGAACCGTCAAGAACATCACCTCTTACGGTGTATTCGTCGATCTCGGCGGTGTTGACGGTCTCATCCACATCACTGACCTCAGTTGGGGACGCATCAACCACCCCGAAGAGATTATCTCTCTCGACCAGAAGATCAATGTCGTCATTCTTGACTTCGATGATACCAAGAAGCGTATCGCTCTCGGTCTGAAGCAGCTCAGTCCTCATCCTTGGGATGCTCTTGACGAGAACCTCAAAGTTGGTGACAAAGTTACCGGTAAGGTTGTCGTAATAGCAGATTACGGTGCATTCCTTGAGGTTCGGCCCGGTGTAGAAGGTCTTATCCACGTATCTGAAATGAGTTGGAGCCTGCACCTGCGCAGTGCACAGGACTTCCTCAAGGTAGGTCAGGAGGTAGAGGCCGTTATCCTTACCCTCGACCGCGAGGAGCGCAAGATGAGCCTTGGCATCAAGCAGCTCAAACCGGATCCATGGGCAACCATCGCCGAGAAATACCCTATCAACAGCAAGCATACCGCAACTGTACGCAATTTCACCAATTTCGGTGTATTCGTCGAACTTGAGGAAGGCGTTGACGGTCTCGTTCATATCAGCGACCTGAGCTGGACCAGAAAGATCAAACATCCTTCAGAGTTCACTTCAATCGGTGAGCCCCTTGAGGTCGTTGTTCTTGAGGTGGATCAGGACAACCGCCGTCTCAGCCTCGGCCACAAGCAGCTTGAAGAGAATCCTTGGGACGGATATGAAAATATCTATTCAGTAGGTTCCGTCCATGAAGGTACAGTTTCCGCTCTCGTCGAGAAGGGTGCTACCGTGACTCTTCAGGAAGGTCTTGAGGGCTTCTGTTCAACCAAGAACCTTGTCAAGGAGGACGGTACTTCAGCAAAACAGGGCGAGACCCTTGAGTTCAAGATCGTTGAGTTCAACAAGTCAAGCAAGAAAATCATCCTTTCCCACAGCCGCCTGTTTGAAGAGGCACGCAGGGAAGAGGCCGTGAAAGTTGCCAAGGAGAAGGAGTCAGAGGCCAGTTCAACTCACAAAGCTGTCAAGAAGCTGAAAGAGAATCTGGAAAAGACCACTCTCGGTGACATTTCAGAACTAGCCGACCTCAAGAGCAAGCTTGACGCTGAAGCAAAAGAGGCTGAATAGTGAATTTTTCGCTTACAACACTTGGTACGGCTTCGGCCAAGCCAATTGTCAATCAACATCAGAGCGCCCATGTAGTCAATATGCACGGGCGTCTCTTTTTGATTGACTGCGGTGAGGGCACACAGGTCCAGCTGTCCAGATACGGAATATCCAAAGGGAGGATTGACAATATACTGATATCACACCTTCACGGTGACCATCTTTTCGGGATATTCGGTCTTCTCTCGACAATGGCTATGGAGGGCCGGGTTGCACCTCTCTACATCTATGCCCCGCGGGATTTCAGTTCTGTGCTCAGATTCTTTCTTGCCCATTTCGGTGAAGGGGTGAAATTTGAAATTAACCATATTCCCCTGAAATCCGGAGAACCTGAGGAGATAATTCAGCTTCACAACTGTCACGTATGGGCCTTCCCTCTCAACCACAGGATAGACTGCTACGGGTTCAGGATAGTTTATCACAGAAAACCCCGGCACGAAGGTGAATCAGAGGTTTGCAAATCAATCGCGTATTGTTCCGACACAGCGCCATTTGAGCGTGAGATGGAATGGTTGAAGGGCGTAAATCTGCTTTTCCACGACTCCACTTATGCTGATGACAATCTGATTCTGGCTGAAAAAATGTTCCATTCCACATCCCGTCAGGCTGCAACCATAGCTGTCGGAGCAGGTGTGGGAAAACTTGTCCTTGGGCATTTTTCATCACGATACAAAGACTTTGGTGTACTTCTTGCTCAAGCGAGGGAGGTTTTTCCGGAGACATATCTCGCTGAAGAGGGAAAGACATTTGAGATTATATGAAATTTTTCAAGCTTATTTTAACGGTACTCCTTACCGTTTCCGGATTCAATGCCGCCGCGCAGCAGAACGCCAATGACGTAATGCAGAACGTGGAGCGTTTTGGCCGTCTTATTCTGTATCTGCACAACAGTTATGTAGATACAGTGGATGCCGATGCACTCACGGATGCTGCAATAAAGGATGTATTGGAGCGTCTTGACCCCCATTCCGTCTTCATCCCCAAGGAAGAGGTGCAGGAGACTAATGAGCCATTGACCGGCTCCTTTGAAGGGATAGGGATTGAATTTGCGGTGATCAATGATACTTTGAGTGTCCAGAATGTCATAATAGGCGGCCCGTCCGAGGCTGTCGGTCTGATGGCCGGAGACAAGATAGTCGCTGTTGACGGAGAGAACATAGCGGGAGTGAACATTACTACAGAAGGCGTTCGCAAACGTCTTCGCGGACCGCGGGGCACCAGAGCGGAACTGATTGTACACCGTTCCGGAGTGAAGGACCCGTTGGATTTTACTATCGTCAGGGACAGGATACCCTTGAACAGCATAGATGCAGCATACTGTCCGCAGCCGGATGTGCTGTATGTCAAACTCAGCCGTTTTGCCCAGAACTCCATTTGGGAATTCATAGAAGTTCTAAAGGGACTGGAACGGATGCCAAAGGGAATGATTATTGACCTTCGAGGCAATGGGGGCGGGTATATGCAGGTTTCGTTGATGTTGGCCGATATTTTTCTTGAGAAAGGGCAGACAATACTCTTTACCGAAGGTTTGCACAGCCCTGTGCGTTACGAAAGTGCAAGCGGCAACGGTTTCTATAAGAAAGGGGCCCTTGTTGTTCTGGTGGATGAGGAGAGCGCTTCCGCAAGTGAAATCTTTGCCGGTGCGATGCAGGATTGGGACAGGGGAGTGATCATCGGGAGAAGAACTTTCGGGAAAGGCCTTGTCCAGCAGCAGTTCCCTCTTTCCGACGGTTCGCAGATAAGGCTGACAGTTTCAAGGTATCATACTCCCTCCGGAAGAGTGATTCAGACACCGTATGAGAATGGTCACAGAACCGAGTATTATGACAAATTGAATGAACGGTACAGACACGGGGAGCTCTTTAGCAGGGATTCCATTCAGTTCCCCGATTCATTGAAATATTCTACAAAGAAACTCGGACGTACCGTTTATGGGGGTGGTGGGATAATGCCGGACATATTCATCCCGAGCGATACGGCCGGTGTTAACGATTATTTCTCTGCAGTGATAAGGAAAGGGTATCTCACGGAATATGCAAATCAGTTCATAGACAGGCACAGGTCTGAAATAGTCGTGGAAGGCCGTTCTTTTGAGGATTTCTACAAGGCTTATGACGATTTCGGCAGGGATGCCCTGTCCGGACTGGTCGATTTCTGCAGAACCAGAGGTCTTGAGCCTTCCGGTTTCCAATTGCAGGAGTGCAGCAGATTGCTTGATACCAGATTGAAAGCTCTGATAGCCAGAGCCGCTTTCAATACCACCGGCTATTACAGGATTATCAACAGGGAAGAGGATCCGGCATTTGACAAGGCTCTGGAGGTTATTTCTTCCTGGAATGAGCCTTTTCCCTCTCTTTAGCGTTCAAGGCTCTGTGATAGGCTCTGGCATTTGCCATATGGCCTGACAGCGTTGATGCGAAGTTGTGCTGTCCGTCGAATGTCTCCCTTGCACAGAAATAGATGTAATTGTGGTGCTGATAATTCAGCACGGCATCGATGGCTGCTATGGGGGGCATTGTAATGGGTCCGGGAGGAAGCCCTCTGTGGATATATGTGTTGTAAGGTGATTCGACTTTCAGGTGTTTGTTCAACACTCTTGTTATTCCTTTCTGTTTAAGGGCATATTTGACAGTGGGATCGGCTTGGAGGGGAATGCCTTTACGAAGCCGGTTGATATATACTCCGGCAATCGTGGGCATTTCAGGTTTGTGCTTTGTCTCTTCTATGATTATTGCGGCAAGCGTACTGACCTCCTTCTGTGTCATTCCTGCAGCCCTGGCTTTCTCCTTTCTTTTCTCTGTCCAGAACGACTCATATTCCTGATGCATCCTTTCCGTGAATTTCTCGGGGGATATTGTCCAATAGAACTGATAGGTATCCGGTATGAACATTCCGATGAAACTTTCCTCCTCGAATCCGTAACCGCGCATTATTTCAGGGTCTTTCAGCACTTTTACGAAACTTGCGGAATCTGCTTCAAACTGTTTTCCCAGAATCGAGGCGAAAGATTCCATAGAGCGGATGTAACCGTTGAAAGAGATATTGACAGGCTTCTGCCATCCGTTCGCAATCATTCTGACAATATCCTTGTTGGACATTACGGTATCGAAAGTATAGTAGCCGGGTTTGAAGGATTCAGCCAGTTTCAGGTGGTCCGCGGCTCTGCGGAATGTTTTCATATCCGCCAGCTGACCGCTCTGCTCAACTGCCTTCAGGATATCTTCATAATTGAAACTGCGATAAATCTTGAGAGGGGATGCCTCTTCGGTAAGGAGAATATTGTTGGCATAGAAAGTCCTGTAGTAGTTATACGCGACTGCGGCTCCGGTCAGGACCAAAGCAATCACTATTGAACCGACGATGATTTTTGTCCTTTTTTTCATTTACGCGCTTTAAGATATATCATTTCACCGGGCTCGGGTTCCTGCCCCTGTGACATATTGTTATATGTGTACAGATATTTCAATTGGATGGCATATTTCTGTGAAATGCTGTGCATTGTTTCACCCTCCTCCACGACGTGTTTGTCAAGATATCTTGCACTTTCCTTCTTTTTCTTTTCAAGATAGACAACAGTCCCGGCAGGTATGTCGCAGTTGCGTTTGATGTCATTGAACCTCATCAGTTCACGGTTGAACAGATTGTATTCTTTGGCAAGGGAGCGGAAAGAGTCTTTTCCGTTTGCGACGATGAATGCCACCCCGTTCTGTTCCCGGACTTCCCTGTCGAGAGATATTCTGAAAAGAGGACTGTCGCTTGTCGGTTTGAGCACAAAACTGGCTGCGGACTGGGTCGGTGTGGGTGGAATCTCTTCTGCCTGCGTCTCTGTCAGAATGTCATATCGGGCCAGATTGTTCTCTTCGATGATTTTTATCAGTCTCTTGGCATAGTCCGGCGCCGTGGCATATCCGGCGGCTTTCAGACCATATGCCCAGCCCTTATAGTCCGTCCTGTCAAGGTCGAAAAGAGATGCGTAACGTCTGCTGTATCTGAGAAAATCACCGTGGTCGCGGTATGATTCTTCAGCATCGGAATATTTCCGGAAACATTCACCCTTTGCATCGTCATCCTCGTGGATGGTCTTTCCTTTCCAACCGTGGCACTTGATTCCGAAATGGTTGTTCCCCTCCACGGCCAGACGGCTGTTGCCGTCTCCGCTTTCAAGACACCCCTGAGCAAGTGTTATGCTTGCGGGGATTCCTGTCTCCATCATCTGCTTGATGGCCGTATCCTTGTATCTGGCAATGTATTCGCTCCGGCTCATACGTGATGTCTCCGCTTCAAGGTACAATGCTGTGAGCATCAGCGCTGCGGCGGCTATGAAAAGTCTGATTTTCATTCGTTATATTTTTGGAGCCTGTTTTGAAAGAAAAAAGGGTAAGCTTGATATATCGCACCGCTACAACCACTTACCCTTGCTGCCTTCCGGCCCTGGGGGAGTTCAGTGGGAGCTGGTCGTATATGACTTACCCCAGTGCAAATATAGTAACTTTTTCCGATTATCGAAGATATTTTCTAATTTTGCCCGTATGGGACCGAGAATCTGCATAGGTTTGTCCGGAGGAGTCGATTCAAGTGTTGCGGCATATCTTCTGAAACAGCAGGGATATGACGTATTCGCTCTTTTTATGCAGAACTGGCACGATACCGAGGGGACACTGCACGGGGATTGCGAGTGGGAAGAGGACCGCTCTGTCGCTGAGATGGTTGCCAGAAAAGTCGGCATTCCGTTCCATTTCGTAGATTTGAGTGATGTCTATCGCAGGAGAGTGGTGGACTATATGTTCAGCGAGTATGCAAAGGGGAGGACTCCGAATCCTGACGTGTTGTGCAACCGTGAAATCAAGTTTGACGCATTTCTCAAAGAGGCGCAGGCTCTGGGAGCGGATTATGTGGCCACCGGCCATTACTGCAGGAAGGATTCCTTTGTAGATTCCTCAGGGAGGACCGTCTATCGTATCCTTGAGGGGACTGACTCCAACAAGGACCAGAGTTATTTCCTTTGCCAGCTGTCCCAGTCCCAATTGGAGAAGGCTCTTTTCCCCATAGGCGGCATCTGCAAGCCGGAAGTACGCAGGATTGCGCACGAAGCCTGCCTTCCGTCAGCGGACAAGAAGGATTCTCAGGGAATATGTTTTGTCGGCAAGGTGGATCTTCCCGTATTCCTGCAGCAGCAGCTCAAGCCGCGGGAGGGTGATGTCATAGAGATTCCCCGTGAATTCTATGCAGGACGTACCGAGCCTGACACCCTTGAGGCTCTCGCCGAGCCCGTAACCTATTCATCATCTGACGGAAAGGTGGTCGGCAGACACATAGGAGTGCAGTATTACACCATCGGGCAGAGAAAAGGTCTCAACATCGGGGGGCACGCTGAACCACTCTTCATTATAGCGAACAATCCGGCGGAGAATATCATATTTGTCGGAGAGGGACAGGACCATCCCGGACTTTACAGAAAGGCTCTAAAGATTCTTCCCGAGGAGATTCACTGGATAAGGCCCGATCTCGAGTTGCCGGTCGGAGGGTCGTTGAGATGCCGTGTGAGGATAAGGTATCGTCAGCCTCTGCAGGATGCGCAGTTGTTCAGAAAGGAGGACGGGATGTACATTCTGTTCGACGTTCCTCAGAGAGGTATTACTCCCGGTCAGTTCGCGGTCTGGTATGCCCCGGACGGAGAGATGACCGGAAGTGGTGTGATTTACAGTTAAAATTTAAATAATGGCCATTGCAGAATCCGAATTGATAATAAATTCCGACGGCTCGATTTTCCACCTTCACATGAAACCGGAGCATCTTGCCGATGCGGTGATTCTCGTCGGTGATAGGGACCGGGTGGGGATGATGAAGAAGTATTTCTCCGATATTGACAGCGAAACCTCCAACAGGGAATTCGTCTCCTTTACCGGAAATTACAAGGGAAAGAGAATGACCTGTCTTTCCACCGGAATCGGTATAGGCAACATTGATATCGTGATGAATGAACTGGATGCCCTTGCAAACATTGATTTCAAGACCAGAGAGTTAAAGAGCGAACACAGGCGTCTTACACTCTTGAGGCTGGGGACCTGCGGTGCCGTCCAGAGTGACGTGCCCATAGGCTCTTACGTCTTTTCCAGATATTCAATAGGTACTGACGGACTTCTCGGCTGGTACGGTTGCAGGGAGGGTGTCCTGGAGCCTGATATTGCGCAGGCATTTGCTGACCATATACACCGGACTCCTTGTCAGCCGATGCCATACGTGGCCAAATCAGGAGACCGCCTTTCCGCTCTTTTCGAGGATTGTGCAATTTCCGGAATGACTATCTCCGCTGCAGGATTTTACGGGCCTCAGGGACGCTCCGTCAGAGTCCCGCTGGCATTGCCGGATATGCTTGAAGATATAGAGAGTTTCAGATATGAAGGGATGAGAATCCTCAATTTTGAGATGGAGGGTTCCGCCATTGCGGCCTTGGGCCGCCACCTCGGGCACGAGGCGGGAACCGTATGCTGTGTTCTGGCGAACCGCTATCTCAAAAGCATGAATACTGATTACAAATCAATCGTGGACAAATTGATAGTTCTTGTCCTTGACAGACTTTCCTCAGAATAATGTCAGACATTGTCATAGTCGGAGGCGGTGCCGCCGGGATGATGGCTGCCATTTTTGCGGCCGAAAGGCTGGGGGACGGCAGCCGTGTCACCCTGCTTGAGAAAAACGACCGACTGGGGCGTAAAATCTATCTTACGGGCAAGGGCCGGTGCAATATCACCAATATGCGACCCTGGAATGAATTCTCACGACACATACATCCGGAGCCCAAATTTTTCAAGCCTGCCTTCAGAGCCTTCTCCAATGAGGCTGTGAGAAACTTCTTCGAATCTGCCGGACTTCCGGTTGCCGAGGAGCAGGGGAGAAGACTCTTCCCGGCCTCTATGAAAGCATCCGATGTCGTCCGTACTCTGGAACGGAGGGTGAAAGAGTCAGGAATCAGAACGGTCTTTAATACCGGATGGGATTCATCCATTCCCTGCAAGGCTCTCATCATAGCCACGGGAGGCAAATCCTATCCCATTACCGGATCAACCGGAGACGGCTATGACATCGCACGTTCATTCGGACATACCGTAACCCGCATATTCCCCTCCCTGACGGCTCTTATGCCCGGAGAATACAGATATTACGGTACAATAGAACTGAAGAACGTTGCATTGACTCTTCAGGTTGACAAAGATGTCGTACAGAGGGAGGAAGGGGAGATGTCGTTCACGGACGATGGAATCGAAGGGGCACTTGGATACAGACTCAGCAGACGTGCTGTCTGGGCCCTTGAGAACGGGCAGAAAGTCACTTTGCTTCTCGACCTGAAGCCTGCGCTTACTGAAGAACAGCTTGCGGCCAGAATTTTACGCGAAACTTCAAGTATGGGAGGTAAATTCAGTGTAGCTCAGATACTTCGCCGATTACTTCCTTTAGATCTTGTACCCACCTTTATGGATGCCCACAAGGGCATCAGCCTTGACAACATTCCTTCGGCTCTGAAGGATTGGCGTTTTCCGATAGTTTCCTGCAAGGGTTATGAACGCGCCGTAGTTACGGCCGGCGGGGTTTCACTTAAGGAAATCAATCCGTCCACGATGGAATCCAGACTGTATCCGGGACTTTTCTTTGCCGGAGAGGTGATGGATATAGACGGAGACACCGGTGGATACAACCTTCAGGTCGCTTTCTCCACCGGTGCCCTCGCTGGCAGTTCAGCCGCAGACTATTTGTTGTCCAGACAGTGACAGAGTTTGCTGTTAATCTCCTTTACACGGGATAGATCCATCTTCTCAATTTTGCGGTCGTAGGTCATCAGTCCGTTCACCTCAATCTCCACGTCCGTGGTTTGAGTATAGACACCTGCGGAAAATCCCTTGTCAACGAATTCGAGAAGAGATTTGCCGTATTTCATGTATTCATCGGTAACGTCCTTGCTGTTTTCGAAGCGGATGTATCCCCAGTTTCTGTCATTTGTCCAGAGGTGGTCCTTTATGGGGAATCCGATGCCGCCGTATTCACCGAGTACCAGAATCCTCTTCGCATCGCTCAGGTAGAGTTCAGGCATAGGATAGTGGTGCAGGTCAAGAATATCTCCGGCGAAGAGGAAGTGGTTTCCTCCGCTGGCGGAATTTACAAGCCTGTCAGGGTCATAGTTTTTAGTCCAGTCCGTGATTTCGACTGTCTTGAACTGGCCCCAGCCTTCGTTGAAAGGAACCCAGACCACCACACACGGTGAACTGTAGAGGTAATCCATTATTTCCTTCCACTCCTTGCGGTAGTTTTCCTCGCTTGCAACGCTGCGGACAAATTCGCTTCTTTTGTAGAACTCCATACTGGTCCAGGAACCATTAAGGTCGCCGGAAGGCATATCCTGCCAAACAAGGATGCCGAGACGGTCGCAATGATAGTACCAGCGCGCGGGTTCAACTTTCACGTGCTTGCGTATCATATTGAATCCCATATCCTTGGTCTTCTGAACATCGAATTTCAGAGCCTCGTCCGTAGGGGCAGTATATAGGCCGTCAGGCCACCATCCCTGATCGAGAGGACCCAGCATGAAGATGGGTTTGTCGTTGAGAGCCATCCTCCTGATACCGTCCTTGTCCTTGACGGAACTGATTTTTCTCATAGCGCAGTAGCTGCCAACTTTGTCGCATACTTTGCCGTCAACGGAAAGAATCACCTCCATATCATACAGATAGGGATCGTCGGGAGTCCAGAGATGAGGGTCGTTCAGCACAACTTCGGCCGTCATTCCTCCGATGGCCTTTGCAGAGCCGACAACCTTACCGTCCTGCTTGATGTTCACTGTCACCAGCCCCTTGCAGACGCCTTCGGCCTTCACTTTGATGACGCTTCTGTCAAGGTCGGGAGTGATGCGCAGGCTTGAAATGTGCTGGTCGGAGACGGGTTCCATCCAGACTGTCTGCCAGATGCCTGTAACGGAAGTGTACCAGATTCCTTCCGGTTCATTGACCTGTTTGCCTCTTGGCTGAAAACCTTCGTCAGTGGGGTCCCACACTTTGAGTTTAAGTGTGTTGTTTCCGCTGTTGAGTGCTTCCGTGACGTCACATTCGAAGGGAGTGTAGCCTCCGGTGTGGGAAGCCACCTTGATGTCGTTGACCCATACTTCACTCTTCCAGTCAACCGCTCCGAAATGGAGTATCACCCTTTTGCCCTTCCACTCTTTGGGGATGGTGAAATTGCGGCTGTACCAGAGATTGTTCTCCTCTCCGACTGTTTTTCCAACTCCTGAAAGAGCGCTTTCGACTGCAAATGGAACAAGAATTTTACCCTGTGATTCAGTGAAGTTCCGGTTCAGAGGAAGAATTGCATAATCCCAAAGTCCGTTGAGATTGACCCATTGGTCACGGACCATCTGAGGCCTGGGATATTCCTGAAGGGTTGCAGACGGATCCACCTGATCCGCCCAGGGTGTCCGGATTCTCTCTCCGGCAATTTGCCATTGTGCTGAGGCACTGACTGCCGCCAACAGCAATGACAAGATTAATGCTGATTTTTTCATACAGTGTAATTATTTGATATTGATTGAATTGATTGTATCTCCCTGTTTGATGACAGAACAGTCCCCGTTTTCGACAATTACCAAGTCTCCTCTTCGCAGGGTCATGACAGCCGATACTGCGCATATTCTTGAAACCATCCCTTCATCCGGAAAAGACGTGGGCTTCTCCTCTTCGAGAACTGTAGATCTGTCGATATAGGGATTTGCCTTTCCGTCGCAGTCCAGTCCATAATAGAGCCATCCTTCGCATAAAGGCTCCAGATATCTTTCCGCAAATCTGGGCTGAATGGATTTTCCTGCTTTGAGAAGCCTGATATACTTGCAATTACATATAGCAACCGAAACGAAACCTTCAGGAAGAAAAAAATCCTCCCTTACCCGGCAAAGTGTACTGTCAGGTCTTGTGTACCATGTATTGTCCGGCTTCAGTACTATCAGATTCATTTGAACAGGCCCATTTTAATTTTTGTAAGGACCTGTTTTGTGTCCAAGGTGAAGTCACCGTTCATTATCCAGTCGTAATAAGACGGTTCGGAATGCAGGACATCAATGACGCGTTTGCCCTTGTGCTTGCCGAAGTTGAATACAGGCTCTTCGTGTTCGTCGAAGGCAATGCGACCCGCGTAGTCCGCAAATCTGGTCTGGCAGGAGTATTTCGCCAGATATGACACATCGTTCTGAAGAGGGTCGGACGCATCTTCAGCGTATTTGTCGAGCTGGGCCTCCAGAACCTCGTAAGTGGCCATCGTATCCGCCTCGGCGGAGTGTGCTTTTTCGAGGTCCTTATTGCAATAGAACATATAGGCGGCCTTCAGTGTGCGCTGCTCCTTCTTGTGGAAGATGTTCTGTACGTCAACCAGCTTTCTCTTGCGGAAATCGAAATCCACCTCGGCCCTGAGAAACTCTTCGGCCAGCATCGGAATATCGAACTTCAATGAATTGAAACCTGCTATGTCGCATCCTTCCATCCAGACGGCCAGCGATTTGGCAATCTGACGGAAAGTAGGCTCGTGCAGGACGTCCTCGTCACTGATTCCGTGAACAGCCTGTGCGGCAGGTGAGATGGGTATGGTGGGATTGACTCTGCGCGTCTTGACCTCCACCTTGTTGGATCCCCCACCCGCGGAAGGGGAGACCTTGACCATAGAAATCTCCACTATCCTGTCCGAGGCAACATTAAGTCCTGTACTTTCGATATCGAAGAATATTATCGGGTTTTTCAATGCAAGTTGCATATCGTGCCTATTTATGCGTTAATCATCACAGGCATAATCAGTGCTCTTATGTCCTCATCGGCATCGATGTCGTCTGCGGGGACTATGAGAGCGGCGCGGGCCGGGTCGGCAAGTTGCAGGCAGATGTTCCTGTAGGGCAGGTTGCCCAATATTTCAAGCAGGAAAGATGCCTTGAAACCTATCTCCATAGGGTCTCCGTCATACTGGCAGGCCAAAGTCTCATATGCTGACATGGAGAAACTGAGGTCCTGTGCGGATATGATAAGTTCGTTGGCCGAGAGCCTGAACTTGACTTGATTTGCCACCTGATTGGAACATACTGCGATGCGTTTCACTACACCGAGAAGTTCGCTTCTTCCGACAATGAGCCTGTTGCTGTTGTTTTTGGGGAGAACAGAACGGTAGGCAGGGTAGTTTCCTTCAATCAACCTGCAAACCAGAATACTGTTGCCGAAACTGAACTGTGCGTTCTTGCTGCCGAAGCGGATTGTGACATCCTCTTCAGTCTTGGCCAGAAGTCCACGCAGGATACCTGCAGGTTTCTTGTGAAGAATGAAATTCATCGGCTGGGGAGCGCTTATGCCGGAGATGGTGTCGTAAACCAGCTTGTGGGCATCGGATGCCACCAGTGTGGTCGATTCAGGAGTGATGTCGAAATATATGCCGTTCATCACGGGCCGGAGTTCTTCTTCTGCAGTTGCGTAGATAGTATTGTTTATGCCGCTCAGCAGGGTGCCGGCATTGATGGATATGCTCTGGGATGCATCTTCTATGGAAGGAATCAGAGGATAGTCCGCGGCATCATAGCAGGGTATCTTGGATGCCCCACTGGCCCAGGTGATATCCATCACGGACATTCCGTCAGTGTTGGAAAATACCAGCGGCTGGTCGGGGAACTCCTTGAGAGAGTCGGTCAGAAGTTTTGCGGGGACGGCAATAGAGCCTGTCTGCTCCACTCTGGAGATGGGAATGTTTGTCCTCAGGGTGGTCTCCCCGTCTGATGCGGTCACTGTGAGGGCAGTGTCGTTCAGTTCAAAGAGGAAGTTTTCCAGAATTGCGCTGGAAGGCTTCGGTGAAATAACCTTGGATACGGACATCAGTCCGGTCAGCAGTTCTGAACTTGATACTGAAAATTTCATTTGTCGTCTGTTTGAGTTTTGTTTTCTTTTACCTACAAATATAAACAAAAAAAACCATCTGTATGGCACATATTTTGACAAACATCAACTAATATCCAACAATGAATACGATATGAAGAAATTACTGTTTTTCATCCTTTGCGTGGCCGCTTCCGCCGCATCCGGTTATTTCGCCGCCGATGTGGCATTGAACAGGAATCAGTTTTCTGCGGGCTCCACCGGGGAGGGGACTTCCTCCTTCGCAGATCGGAAAGAGGCGCACAACAGGGTTGTTACAAGGAACGTTCCTGATTTTTCCGATGCGGCTGAAAGTTCAGTTCAGGCTGTAGTATATGTCAAGGTGGTCCAGAAGGCAAAGTACCAGAATCCCAATTCCATCTTTGACCTTCTGTTCGGTTTTGCCCAGACTCCCAAGGACCAGGTGGGTCTGGGTTCCGGAGTTATCATTGATCCTGACGGATATATTGTGACCAACAATCACGTGATTGCTGGGGCTGACCTGATAGAAGTCACACTTGAGAACAACAGGGTCTATCCTGCAAGACTTGTTGGTACAGACCCGGCTACAGACATAGCCCTTCTGAAAATCGAGGCGGACAATCTCCCGTCAATTGCTCTCGGGAATTCCGATGACCTGAGACTCGGCGAATGGGTGCTTGCAATAGGAAGTCCATACGATCTGCGCTCCACCATAACAGCCGGAATAGTCAGCGCAAAGGGCCGTTCCCTTCCGAATTACGACGGACAGTACAGGGTTGAATCCTTCATTCAGACAGATGCCGCGGTCAACCCGGGAAACAGCGGCGGAGCCTTGGTCAACGCAGTTGGGGAACTGGTTGGCATCAACACTTCAATCATCTCTCTGACTGGTTCATATTCGGGCTATTCGTTCGCTGTTCCTGTAAATATTGTCAGGAAAATCACGGATGATTTCCGCAATTATGGTCAGGTTCAAAGGGCTATGCTCGGAGTTTCGGTCTCACCTCTCAATCCGTCGCTGGCCGGGCAGCTGGGGCTCGACAATCTGGATGGTGTCTATGTGGCGGGTGTGCAGAAAGGAGGGGTGGCTCACAATGCCGGAATACGCGAAGGTGATGTCATCACGGAGATAAACCTCAATAAAATCAGGAACACGGCCAATCTTCAGGAACAGATGAATCGGTTGCGTCCCGGCGAACAGGCTGTCGTCACCATCATAAGAGAAGGGTCTCAGAAAGAATTCATCGTAACTCTGTAACTTTTTGAAACATTCCTTTCCGAAAATCGTATAACTGATGTTGTATTTTTCACAGCATCAGTTTTTTTATCAGTATGAGACAACTCAAGATTACAAAGTCAATCACCAACCGTGAAAGTGCCTCCCTTGACAAATATCTTCAGGAGATAGGCAGGGAGGAACTCATATCAGTTGAAGAGGAAGTGGAACTGGCACAAAGAATCAGGAAAGGTGACCAGGAAGCTCTTGAAAAGCTGACCCGCGCAAATCTGCGTTTTGTGGTGTCGGTGGCCAAACAGTATCAGAATCAAGGTATCAGTCTTCCTGACCTTATCAATGAAGGCAACCTCGGCCTCATCAAGGCGGCCGAGAAATTCGACGAGACACGCGGTTTCAAATTCATCTCCTATGCAGTCTGGTGGATACGCCAGTCCATTCTGCAGGCTCTTGCCGAACAGAGCAGGATTGTCCGCCTGCCTTTGAATCAGGTCGGTTCCCTCAACAAGATAAACAAGGCTCTTTCCAAATTCGAGCAGGAGAACGAACGAATGCCTTCTCCTGATGAACTTGCCGAGATGCTGGAGATTCCCCGCGAGAAAATCGCCGATACCCTGAGAGTTTCGGGAAGGCACGTCTCCGTTGACGCTCCATTCAATGAAGGTGAGGACAACAGTCTTCTTGACGTACTTGTCAACGCCGATTCTCCGATTGCCGACAAGGGTCTTGTCAACGAATCCCTCAATACGGAAATAGACCGTGCTCTCTCCACTCTGACCGAAAGGGAGCGCGACATAGTCAAATATTTCTTCGGCATAGGATGCCAGGAGATGACTCTGGAAGAGATAGGGGAGAAATTCGGTCTCACCAGGGAACGTGTCCGTCAGATTAAGGAGAAAGCAATCCGCCGTCTGCGTCACAGTGCCAGAAGCAAACTTCTCAAAGGATATTTAGGATAGCAATGACAGATTCGTTCAAGTATATAGGCGAAGCGGCTGTTGCGGCTGTAAAGGAGTTGTACGGGGCGGAAGTGAATCAGGAACTTCTCCAGTTGCAGCCTACCCGCAAAGAGTTTGAAGGTGACGTCACTCTTGTCGTTTTTCCTCTTCTTAAAATCAGCCGCAAGTCACCTGAGGTGACGGCTGCGGAAATAGGCGGATGGATTTCGGAGAACTTAAGCGCGGTTTCCGGATTCAATGTGGTCAAAGGTTTTCTCAATATCAAGATGTCTGCTCTGTTCTGGAGTGAAATCCTGCATCAGATTGCATCTGAACAAAATTTCGGACAACTTCCTCCGACAGGGAAGACTGTGATGGTCGAGTTTTCGTCCCCGAACACCAACAAACCGCTCCATCTGGGACACGTGCGCAACAATCTTCTCGGGTGGAGTGTCTCAAAGCTACTTGCCGCCAACGGCCACAATGTCATCAAGGTCAATCTTGTAAATGACAGGGGCATCCATATCTGCAAGTCGATGCTTGCCTGGCTCAAGTGCGGAAACGGCATCACCCCCGAAGTTGCCGGAAAGAAAGGTGACCACCTTATCGGAGACTTCTACGTGAAGTTCAACGACCTTTACAAGGAAGATGTTGCACGGCTTGTTGCAGACGGAATGAGTCAGGAGGAGGCTGAAAAGGAGGCTCCCGTACTCAAGGAGGCGCAGGCGATGCTCCTGAAGTGGGAGCAGGGGGACCCTGAAGTCCGCGCTCTATGGCAGAAGATGAACGGATGGGTATATTCCGGTTTCGACCGGACGTATGCGAATCTGGGCATCTCGTTCGATAAGATATATTATGAATCAAATACTTATCTTCTCGGTAAATCCCTTGTGGAAGACGGCTTGAAGAAAGGCGTCTTTTTCCGCAGGGAGGATAATTCCGTCTGGTGCGACCTTACCGGAGACGGCCTCGACCAGAAGCTTCTTCTTCGCAGCGACGGCACTTCGGTATATATGACGCAGGATCTCGGTACAGCCTGTGCCCGTCACGAGGAGTTCAATTTCGATGAGCATATCTATGTAGTGGGCAATGAGCAGAACTACCATTTCCAGGTTCTCAAGCTGATTTTGGGTAAACTTGGATTCGGCTGGTCCGATGCCATATATCATCTCTCCTACGGAATGGTGGAACTGCCCGAAGGGAAGATGAAATCACGCGAAGGTACCGTTGTGGATGCCGATGACCTGATTGAAAAGATGTACAACACGGCAAAAGAGACTTCGCTGGAGCTCGGCAAACTTGACGGTATGAGTGATTCCGAGAAAGATTCACTTTATCGAATGCTTTCTATGGGAGCACTCAAGTACTTCATTATCAAGGTTGACCCTAAGAAGACGATGCTTTTTGACCCTAAGGAGTCGATTGACTTCAACGGGAACACAGGCCCGTTCATACAATATACGCACGCAAGAATCAAATCCATACTGAGAAAAGCCGGCGGCATACACTGTGAAAGGGTTGCCCCGCTTATCCCCAAGGAGGAGACACTCATAGCCGCGCTGGCCTCGTATCCGGACAAGGTGAGGGAGGCTGGGACCGCACATTCTCCCTCCGTTCTGGCCAATTACGCATACGATTTGGCGAAAGCCTTCAACCAGTACTATCACGACACCAGAATCCTTCAGGAAGAGGATGTCGCCGTCAGGGAGCAGCGGCTTCTGCTTTTGGACGTGATTGCGCGCGTGCTCACCCATTCTATGGGCATTCTGGGAATAGAACTGCCTGAAAGGATGTGATTATGGACTTCTGTTCCATACCCACGTCCAGAAGGGAAGTGGAAGCCCTCGGGTGGAATTACATCGACGTAATTCTCTTTACCGGAGATGCCTATATTGATCATCCCTCATTCGGAACGGCCATCATAGCGAGGGTGCTTGAAGCGGCAGGCTATCGTGTGGCAGTTGTTCCTCAGCCCAACTGGCGGGATGACCTGCGTGATTTCAGGAAGCTCGGGGCTCCGCGCCTCTTTTTCGGAGTCACCTCAGGATCTATGGATTCGATGGTCAACCATTATACCGCTGCCAGAAGGTTGCGGAGTGACGACGCCTATACACCGGAGGGGCGGGCGGGAGCAAGGCCGGACAGGGCCACGACTGTATATACACGGATTTTGAAGGAACTTTATCCGGAAGTGCCGGTTGTTATAGGGGGAATCGAGGCATCCCTTCGCAGGGAACCCCATTATGACTATTGGTCTGACACTGTCCGTCCATCCATTCTTGAAGAATCCGGTGCCGACTGTCTGGTCAGCGGGATGGGGGAACTGTCAGTCCTTTACATTGCTGACAAGTTAGGAGGTAAATTCGGCAGAAGAGTCTCTCTGAAGATTGCCGGAGACCTTGAAAGTCAGGTGAAGGTCGAAGGAAAGATAATTTCCGCAGCTCCTTTGTCAACCGCGCAGCTGGACTGGGTATATGGCCTGCCATATACCAAATTGCCGCATCCCAGATATAAGGGGAAGAGAATACCTGCATACGATATGATAAAGTTTTCCGTAACCACCCATCGCGGTTGTTTCGGAGGATGCAATTTTTGCGCAATCACCGCCCACCAGGGCAAGACGATACAGTCCAGGAGCGAAGAGTCAATCATAAGTGAAATCACCGCCCTTACCGCTCATCCGAAATTCAGGGGAACGATAACCGACCTCGGGGCTCCCACCGCAAATATGTACAGGATGGGCGGGAAGGACCTTTCTCTCTGCTCGAAATGCAGGCGTCATTCCTGCCTTTTCCCTTCCGTGTGCGGGAACCTCAATCACGACCATACCCCTCTTATCCGTTTGTATGAGAGGGTTCTGGCAATGCCGGGCGTGAAGCACGTATATATCGGCAGCGGCATCAGATACGATTTGTTTCTGGATGAAAACGGCTTTCTGGACGAAGCTGGAAGAAGATATTTCGAACAGCTTGTGCTACGGCATACATCCGGACGTCTGAAGGTTGCCCCCGAGCATACCGAAGACCACGTGCTGAAGGCAATGGCAAAACCCTCCTTCAAGCTTTTCGAAAGGCTAAGGGTGGAGTTCGACCGGCTGGTGAGCAGCCATAAACTCAAGTACCAGCTTGTCCCGTATTTCATTTCATCACACCCGGGATGCACGGAAAAGGATATGGAGGCCCTTTCTCGCAAGGTGTCGCTTCATGGTCTATATATGGATCAGGTTCAGGATTTCACACCTACTCCGATGACGGTTTCCACCCGTATGTACCATACCGGAACAGACCCTTTTACCGGTGAAAGAATCTTTGTGGAACGCGATGTGGCGAAAAAACAGAGGCAGAAATCTTTTTTCTTCAGGAAACATTGATTTTTTTTGCTTGTGTAAAAAAAACGGCCTATTATTGCATAGTAAAAATCGAATGAATATGGCCGAGCCGGTAAACAAGAAAAGAGCTGTCATCAGTTACGAAAATCTATCCCAGGAATTGCTTGATGCTTTCAAGGAGAAGTATCCTCACGGTTATGCAGATTATATGGGTGATATTTTCAAGGTTGAAAAGCCTAACGGAGATTTCTTCTATGCTGTTTCACTTGAGGTCCCCGATGCGATATATTTGGTAAAAATCAAAGTCAGGATTGATGATTATCAGGATGTGGAGAATGATTTGTTCAAGGACGAAGATTCTGACGATGAAGCAGATGGAGAAGAGAGTGACGAGCGGTTCCCTCAACCGGATGACGATATAGCCGCCGCCGAGGCGGCCGAGGCGGACGGCGATGAGTAGGCCGTTGTCCGAGAAGACGAGGTTGCAGGCTCTTGCGATTGTGGTCGGGCTGCTCTGCGGCTTATCAGCTGTCGTACTGATGAATATGATACACCTGATCCAGCATGGATTGGGTTTTCTTTTCGAGAACCAGTACGATTGGATTCTTTACCTCCTTTGTCCGGGAGCCGGTATGTTGCTCTCCCTGCTCTTTGTAAAGTATTTCGTCAGGGAGGATATCGGCCACGGTGTTACCAAAGTGCTCACCGCTATATCCAAGAATGAGTCCAACATCTCTTCCAAGAACACTTGGGCATCCATAGTTTCCAGTGCTATGACCATCGGTTTCGGCGGAAGCGTCGGAGCGGAGGCACCGATTGTATATACCGGTGCGGCGATAGGTTCCAATGTGGGCCGGAAAGCCGCTCTTTCGCAGAAAAACGTTACAATCCTGCTCGGATGCGGTGCTGCCGCGGCTATTGCGGGTATATTCAAGGCACCTCTGGCCGGAGTGCTTTTCACGCTGGAAATTCTGATGTTCAACATATCGATGACATCAATACTGCCTGTCCTGATTTCTTCCGTGACAGCTACAGTAGTTACATATCTGCTTGTGGGGAATGAAGTTACCTTTGCAAATTCCCTTGAAGCCTTCAGGATGGCAAATATGCCGTTCTACCTTGTTCTGGGTATCTTCTGCGGCGGAATGTCCCTCTATTTCATCAAGATGACGCTCAAGGCGGAGGACAGGATGCGAAAGATAAGAAAAACCTGGGTGCGATGGCTGGTGTCAGCGTTGACGCTGGGTATATTGATTCTTGTCTGCCCGCCTCTTTTCGGGGAGGGGTACGGCTCGCTGACATATATGCTGACTGACAATGCGGACCGTCTCACCGCCGACTTTTCGACGAAACTGATTGAAAATCCCTGGATATTCCTTGTCTTTGCGGCTCTTGTAATGTTTCTGAAGGTCTTTGCCACTGCATTGACCAATGCCGGAGGCGGAGTGGGCGGTACGTTCGGTCCTACCCTTGTCACAGGTGGCTTTGCCGGTTTCGTGGTGGCACGTCTCATTAATATGACAGGGATTGCGGTTGTCCCTGAAGCCAATTTCACTCTTGTCGGTATGGCCGGTCTCATGGCCGGGGTGATGCAGGCCCCTATGACCGCCATCTTCCTGATAGCTGAAATAACGGGCGGATATGAGCTGCTTCTTCCTCTGATTCTCACTTCTACGGTAAGTTTTGCCACTATCAGGACGGTCGAGCCATATTCCATCTATTCGAAACGTATTGCGGCTTCCGGTGAACTCCTCACTCACGACAGCGATCAGGCCGTTCTGACTCTGCTCAAGACATCGAACCTTATAGACACCGATTTTGTCGTGGTAAGGCAGGATGCCTATCTGAGAGATGTTGTAGAGGCTGTCAGAAAGTCTCCACGGGATATATTTCCGGTCCTGGACGCGATGGACCATTTCTGTGGGGAGATAACCCTTAACAGCATACGCGAGATAATGTTCGACAGTTCCGCTTATGATTCGGTCAAAGTTGTTTCTGTGATGAAAAGTGTCCCTTCATTCGTATATACGGATGAGAGCATGGAGAGTGTGATGGACAAATTTGAAAGGACTGGAGTCCTCACTCTTCCGGTACTTGACGATGAGAACAAGTTCCTCGGATATATTGCCAAGAGCGAAATATTCACTTCCTACCGCAATCAGTTGAAGGAGTTTTCAAATGAATAGCATTTATGTCAATTACATAGCTTCCCAGCTGTCAGTCAAGGCCTGGCAGGTCGAGAACTGCATTCAGATGTTGGAAGAGGGGGCTACTGTCCCGTTCATAAGCAGATATCGTAAGGAGCGTACCGGTTCAATGGACGATGTGACGGTCGCAGAGGTCAGGCATTACCACCAGAAATTCTCCGAGTTGGAGAAACGCAAGGAGGCAATTCTGAAAAGTATAGAAGAGCAGGGAAAACTTTCGGACAGCCTTCGGGCCGCCATAGAAGGGGAGACAGATGCAAGAACGGTGGAGGACCTCTATCTTCCTTACCGGCCGAAACGGCGCACCCGAGCTACGGTTGCAAGGGAGAAGGGGCTGGAACCGCTTGCAAGTCGTATCTTTGATTGTTCCTGTGCCAATCCTTCTCAGGAGGCGCAACGTTTCGTAAAGGGAGATGTAGCGTCTGTGGAAGACGCGCTTGCCGGTGCCAGAGATATCATTGCCGAGACTGTTTCCGAGAATCAGGCTGTCCGCTCCGTCTTGCGTGACCTCTATGCCAAATGGGGCGCTGTGTCATCCAGAGTTTCCGGCAAGGCTGAAAGTGAAGCGGAGGCTGATAAATACCGCAATTATTTTGATTACAGGGAGAAACTGGACAGAATACCTTCCCATAGGATGCTTGCTGTCCTAAGGGCGGCCGATTCGGGACACGTTAAGGTCAAGATTGACGTTCAGGAGGAGTATGCCCTTGAGCGCATCAACCGTCAAATTATCAACAGGAGGGGATCAAGACCTTCCTCAGGCTGCAGGGATCAACTCAGAATGGCGATATCCGATTCCTACAAGAGGTTGTTACATCCTTCCATTGAGAATGAAACACTCTCTTCTGCAAAAGAAAAGGCTGATCTGGAGGCAATAAAAGTGTTCGGTGAGAATCTGGGGGAACTTCTTCTTGCCCCTCCGGTCGGTCAGAAAAGAACTCTTGCCATAGATCCGGGATTCCGGACCGGCTGCAAGGTGGTCTGTCTCGATGCTCAGGGAGAGTTGCTGCATAACGATACTATTTTTCCTCATCCTCCGGTAAATGAGAAAATCGCCTCTATGAAGAAGATTTCACAACTTGTAGAGGCCTACAAGATAGAAGTGATTGCAATCGGAAACGGAACTGCAGGACGCGAGACGGAAGAGTTTATCAGGAAAATCGCACTCCCGGAAGGAGTGAAGGTCTATTCAGTCTCCGAGGACGGTGCTTCGGTCTATTCCGCCTCGGATGTAGCCAGAAAAGAGTTCCCCCTATATGATGTCACTGTCAGGGGAGCTGTCTCAATAGGCAGGCGACTGATGGACCCTCTCGCAGAATTGGTCAAAATTGAGCCCAAATCCATAGGTGTGGGACAGTATCAGCACGATGTGGATCAGTCGCTTCTGAAGAGCAGGCTCGATGAGACGGTCGAAAGCTGCGTGAACAGAGTGGGGGTGAACCTTAACACGGCATCCAGCTACCTGTTGGCATATGTTTCCGGAATCGGACCGGCTCTGGCGGAAAACATAGTCGAATACAGGACTGCAAACGGCCCTTTCAGGAACAGAAATCAGTTGATGTCTGTTAAACGCTTGGGAGAGAAGGTTTTTGAACAGTGCGCCGGGTTCCTTCGAATACCTGATTCAGACAACCCTCTTGACAATACTGCAGTTCACCCGGAAAGATATGCTCTGGTAGGGAAAATGGCCCGTGATGCAGGGATGTCTCTTGAGAAGTTCGTCGCAATGGCTCCGGAATTTTCCCGGAATGACCTTGACAGGTATATTTCGGATGATATCGGAATACAGACCTTGACCGATATAATGACAGAACTTTCCAAGAAGGGGCGAGACCCCCGTGGGGAAATCGGAGTTTTTGAATTTGACCGGGACATCCATTCAATGGAAGATTTGCGGGAAGGGATGGTTCTTCCCGGAATTGTCACAAATGTAACGGCTTTCGGAGCATTCATCGACATAGGCATACACGAGAACGGGCTTCTCCACGTCTCCCAAATGTCCGACAGGAGAGTTTCAGATCCGTCTGCCGTCGTGAGGGTTCATCAACATCTGATGGTCCGTGTGATTGGTGTTGACCTGAACAGAAAGAGGATTTCCCTTTCATTGAGAAGTGTCTGAATTGAAAAATTAATGCTATATTTGCAAAATACAGGAGGGCCATTCCATGCATAAGAAAGTCATTATCATTCCTACCTACAACGAAAAGGAGAACATCGCAAAAATAATCAGAGCTGTCAGAGATCTTGAGGGCGATTACCATATCCTGGTGATAGACGACGGGTCTCCGGACGGCACTGCAACCATAGTCAGGGGACTGCAGGAGAAAGAGTTTGCAGACTCTCTCTTTATGATAGAAAGGAGAGGCAAACAGGGTTTGGGCACTGCCTACATCACCGGTTTCAAATGGGCGCTTGAGAATGGCTATGACTATATCTTCGAGATGGATGCCGACTTCTCGCATAAACCCGGCGATGTTCCCAGACTTTATCAGGCCTGTGTCGAGAATGAGGCCGACCTGGCCATCGGTTCCAGATATTGCAACGGCATAAGTGTAATCAATTGGCCTATCGGCAGAGTTGTGATGTCCTACTATGCGTCCGCGTATGTACGGACAGTGCTTGGGATGAAAATCTACGATACAACCGCAGGCTTCAAGTGCTATTCCCGCAAGCTTCTGAACACCATAGATTTCGACAGGATAAAAATGCGGGGTTACGGTTTCCAGATCGAGATGAAGTACAATGCGTTCAAGTTGGGATTCAAGATTGTGGAGGTTCCCATCATATTTGAAGACCGCAAGGAAGGAACCAGCAAGATGTCTTCAAGCATCTTTGGGGAGGCCTTCAGCGGTGTCTTGAAATTGCGTTTCCGCAGGATAAAACCCCGTGTCTGATGGGACTTCTCAGTTGGCTAAAAAAAAATGACGGCCCCGAACAGGATGCCGGATTGCAGAAGACCAAGCGCTCCATCTTCGAGAAACTTTCGTATGCTGTTGCGGGAAAGAGCGTTGTGGATGATGATGTCCTTGATTCCATCGAGGAGGCGTTGATTGCATCTGACATCGGAGTCGATACCACTCAGAAAATCATTGAGCGCCTTGAGGCCAGGGTTGCACGGGACAAATTCATCAATCCCGATGAGGTCAATGAATACCTGTGCCAGGAGATCGAGCAGATTTTGCCCGATACACCCGCCGGGGCAGAAGGTTCTTTCGATTTCTCAAAGAAGCCTTACGTGATAATGGTTGTTGGTGTCAACGGAGTAGGAAAGACAACGACCATCGGAAAACTTGCCTCCCAGTTGAAAGCTCAAGGCAAGCGTGTGGTTCTCGGTGCGGCTGACACTTTCCGTGCCGCAGCCGTGGAGCAGCTTGTAATCTGGGCCGAACGCGCCGGAGCGGACATTGTCCGCCAGCAGATGGGTTCTGACCCTGCAAGTGTGGCTTTTGATACTGTGAACAGTGCTGTGGCCAGGGGTGCTGATGTGGTGATAATTGATACTGCAGGACGTCTCCACAACAAGGTGGGACTTATGAACGAACTTACCAAAATCAAGAATGTCATTGGCAGGGTGGTTCCGGGAGCTCCCCACGAAGTTCTCCTTGTAATCGACGGTTCGACAGGCCAGAACGGTTTTGTCCAGGCTAAGGAATTTGCCAGAGCGACCGACATAACGGCTCTCGCTGTGACCAAGCTTGACGGCAGTGCCAGAGGAGGAGTCGTCATCGGAATCAGTGACCAGTTCAATATCCCCGTCAAGTTCATCGGTGTAGGGGAGGGAATTGATGACTTGAAACCCTTTGTCAAAGAAGAATTCGTTGAATCATTATTTATCTGATATAAAATGGTAGTATCTTTAAATTGGCTGAAAGATTATTTGAAGTTCGACCTGCCTGCCGGAGAGGTGGCTGCAATTCTCACATCAACGGGACTTGAAGTTGAACATATAGAGACTGTTGAACAGATTCCGGGTGGACTCGCCGGTGTTGTGGTAGCATACGTTGCACAATGCGAGCCGCATCCCGATTCCGACCACCTCCATGTCACTATGCTCGATGCCGGAGCGGATGAACCGCTTCAGGTTGTCTGTGGCGCGCCCAATGTCGCAGTAGGGCAGAAGGTACTTGTGGCTACAGTCGGAACAGATCTTCCGGACGGCAATGGAGGCACTTTCAAGATTAAGAAGTCCAAAATCAGAGGGGTCGAAAGTTTCGGAATGATATGCGCCGCTGACGAACTCGGGATAGGAGAGGACCACTCCGGCATTATGGTTCTGGAGTCCGATGCGAAGGTGGGTACGCCCGCAAAGGAATACCTGAGACTCAAAGAAGATACAATCCTTGAAATAGGGCTGACTCCCAACCGTGTTGACGGTGCCAGCCATATCGGTGTAGCCAGAGATTTGTATGCATATTGCAGGCATCACGGCATACCATGTGAATATACTCTTCCCGAATCCGGTGAACTGAACTCCTCCGGCAGCGGTATCATCCCTCTGGAAGTTCTTGCCCCTGAGCTTGCTCCGCGTTATATCGGGGTGACAGTCAGGAACGTCAAGGTAGGCCCGTCACCGGACTGGCTCAAAGAGAGGTTGACAGCAATCGGACAGCGCCCCATCAACAATATCGTGGATATCACCAATTTCGTGTTGAACGAGATGGGCCATCCTCTCCACGCTTTTGACGCTTCGAAGATAAAGGGTGGAAAGGTGATTGTCAGAAGAAGTGCTGAAGGCTGCAAGTTCACCACTCTTGACGGTGTCGAACGCACTTTGTCATCAGACGACCTAGTAATCTGCAATGCAGAAGAACCTATGTGCATTGCCGGCGTCTTCGGCGGGCAGGACAGCGGTGTTACTGAATCTACGACCGATATATTCCTTGAGGCCGCCTATTTCAATCCCGTATCAATCCGAAAGACATCCAAACGTCACGGCCTCAAGACGGACGCATCCTTCCGTTATGAACGCGGCATCGACCCTCTGGCAACAATGTCCGCGGCAAAGCGTGCGGTTTCTCTCATTGAAGAAATTGCGGGAGGGAAGGCGGTCGGATTTCAGGAGTTCTATCCCGAAGTTTTCAAAACCGCCACTGTTGAATTGGATTTTGGACGTATGACACGCCTGATAGGCAAGAACATCTCTCCGGAAGTCATCAAATCAATCCTTCAAAGTCTTGATTTCGAAATACTGAGCGAAAGTGAAAACGGCTGCACATTGTCCGTACCTGCATACAGGGTTGACGTTCTGCGCGGATGTGATGTTGTTGAGGAGGTTCTCAGAATCTACGGATACAACAATATTGAACTTCCTGATGGAATGAAGGTTTCCATCAACAATTCCCTTCATCCGGATCCGGAGGTCGTGCGCGGAAGCGTTTCCGATTTCTTCGTGGACAAGGGGTTCATTGAAATAATGAACAATTCCCTCACCAAAGGGGACTATTATTCCAAATTGAAGACATTTCCGGAGGAGAACTGTGTCAGGATTGTCAATCCGCTCAGTCAGGATCTCAACGTGATGCGTCAGACCCTGATTTCAGGTGCGCTGGAGGTCGTAGCCCGCAATATCAACCATCAGAACAACGACCTGAAACTTTTTGAAATCGGCAACTGTTACAGTTATGTTCCCAGAGATGGAGTTGAAACACCCTTGACCGATATTAAGAGTTATAAGGAGGAGCAGAGGCTCTGCCTTGTGGTCTCGGGGTCAGGTATCAAAGCCTGGCGCAACTCAACTCAGTCCGGTGGATATTTCCAACTCAAAGGGTATTTTGAGCTTCTGCTGAAACGTTTCAAGGCAGAATTGTATGATTTGCAGGCGGAAGCCGCTCCATCCGACTTGTTTTCAGAAGGATTGCAGTACTCCCTGCAGGGACGCAAACTTGCTGTACTGGGAAAAATATCGCCGGCTTTTGCAAGGTCTTTTGATATAAAACAGCCTGTTTTCGCCGCCGAAATCAACTGGCCTGTTCTGTTTGAACTTGTAAGAAGAGACAGTGTCAAATATTCACCTCTTCCCAAATTCCCTGAAGTTCGCAGAGACCTTGCACTGCTGATTGACGAGAGCGTTACATATTCCGATTTGAGGAAATGCGCACTCAAGGCAGGTAAGGGAATTCTGAAGAACGTGGCGCTTTTCGACGTTTACAGAGGTGATAAGATTCCTGCCGGGAAGAAGCAGTATGCAATCAGCCTCATTCTTCAGGATTTGGAGAAAACGCTGACTGACAGCGCTGTGGAGTCGGCTATGGACAAACTCATGAAAGCTTTTGAACACAATTTAGGAGCCTCTCTCAGATAGCGAGCTCTTCAGAAATTTCATTCAGGGGGATCTCTTGTTCAGGGATTTCCCTGATTGCTTCTATCCTATCAACAATGTATCTGGTATGGCCCCTCCAGGGAAGACGTCCGAAATATTCCTTATAGTGGATATCCATTGTCTTACCGCTCTGCTTCATCAGTTCACGGGCAAGTTTCTCATCATCCACGGAAAACTCGAAAGTGTTGGACTGTATGCTCCCCGAGGATTGGGACCTGATTCCTGTCTGAATCAGTTTTCCTTCGTAAGTTTTCCACAGCATACCCTTATAAACCACGTAATTGAGTTGTCCGCTCCGCACACCTTCGCCATAGACGAAATAGAATCGGAAATAAAAGAATACGGCAAGTCCGGCTACAAGCAGAATCAGGACGACGGTCAGAAATTTTTTCATTGTCAGAACAGGTTTATGTTGAGTGTTGAGATTCTTTCGCAGATGATTATCACTGTGAGCAGTGTCAGATACAGTCGCGATTCCTTCTCCGTACGGTTGCCTGAAATGTAGTCATTCAGGAATATGGCGGCAAAAGGACACAGCATTATGATTGAAGATTTCTCCGGTCCTTCGTAGAACAGCACACAGATTGCAATCAGCAGAATCAGCAGTAAAATCATCTGGATTCTGATGAAAACAAATGATTTCATACTGTTTTTGTTTTGGAAAAGGCCTCTGATGACGGATATGGCAACTGCCATCGACACGGCAATATATTTTATGAGCGTCGGCATTGAGAAGCAGATTCTCCTCTTTTCCGGCAGGCTTAGGAGATTATCATTCAGAATGGTCTGAATCAGAGAAATACCTGATGAAAGTTCCCCGTCAAGGTACATTACGGCAAGATATATTGCAACTGGAACAAAAATAGTCAACAACGCGCCTGCGGTAAATTTGATTTTCTTTTCGGCTCTCAGAATACCGGTCAGAAGGTATGGAACGCATAACCATAGCACGGGAGTCCAGAATAGGGCCGAAGTTTCCAGTATCAGCATTGAAAAGACAAACAGTTCCTGCTTGTCGGGTTTTCCCGAAAAACGGATGTTCAGAAGTATGGAAAATGTCAGCAGAATTGATGAAATCAATAGGGAATGGCAATACAGGGCATAAGGAGATGTCAGTACAAGGAGAGTGAACAATAAGGGGGAGAGTATGATATTTTCACTTTTTGCTGCAAATTTGCGGCGCAGAAGCAGAACGGGAACAGCATTGGCGGCAATCAGGAGCAGACCGGGCAAGAGTGTTCCTGTTTCTGTCGGCAGAATGGTACCCGACAGAAAAGCACATGCAGCAAGAGCGATGCAGAGTGCTGAAAGTAATATTAATTGAACTGAATTGCCTGAACGTGCCATATCACTTCACAAAGATAAGCACCTGTTTAATAAATATCGAAATATTTTAGTAACTTTGATAAAATATATTCAATTATGTGGAGAGCCGTAAAGATTTTGGCGTTTTCATTGTCGGCATTATTGGTGTCACTGACATGCCATTCTTGCAGTGGGAATGAGGAAGCTCCTGTATCGCAGGAGAATATGAAGGAGATTCTCTATGAAATGTTCATTGTGGAAGATCTTCTCTATGATCGTGGTGACATCCGGGCCCAGTCTGATTCGGCATATGTATATCTCCCTATCCTTGAAAAGTATGGATATTCCGAGGATGACTTCCATAATGCCATTGACTATTATCTCAGGCATATTGGGGAGTTTATTGATCTGTCAACCTCTGTGAAGGAACGTCTTGAGGCAGAGCAGTCAATGCTTGATTCGGCATTGCTCCCGGCTCAGAAGAAGAAAACCGTCATTGATACTGACACACTCTCCGCCGGGGCCGACACTGTGTCAAAAGTTACCGGAAAAAGGAAGCGGGCGCTTGACAAGAAGAAATTGAAGGAATTGGAAGAAAAATTCAAATAGAAGATGGACTTGAGAGACAAATATATCGATATCCTCGGGATGATTGATCTGACATCCCTTTCTGCGTCCGACACCTGTTCAAAGATTTCTGAACTCGTCGGGCGGGTCAACGGATTCAGGGAACGTTTTCCCGCTTATCCTCTGCCTGCATCTGTCTGCGTATATCCCAATCATGCTTCCACAGTGGCAGAATTGCGCAACGATGACAGTGTACGTGTCACAGTTGTGGGCGGGATGTTTCCCGCTTCCCAAAGTTTCTTTGAAGTGAAGTTGCTGGAGTGCATAATGGCTGTAAAGAGTGGAGCGGAAGAAGTTGATATTGTTTTGGCTCTCAACAAGTTCCTCGACAATCGACAAGAAGAGGCTGGGGATGAGATAAAGCATATTGGAGAGGCAATTAGAAATATAAGGGAGGATGTTACGCTCAAGGTTATTCTTGAGACAGGCGAACTCTCATCTCCTTCTATGATAAAGGAGGCATCATTCCTTGCAATGGAATCAGGTGCGGACTTTATCAAGACTTCTACAGGCAAGACCTCTGTTTCAGCGACTCCTCAGGCTGCGGAAACGATGTGCTCCTGCATCAGGGATTATTTCGATAAGTCCGGAAGAATGGTCGGTTTCAAAGTTGCCGGAGGCATTTCCAAACCCGAGGAAGCATTGCAATATTACAATATATTAGAAAGCATCCTTGGCCGTATGTGGATAGACAAGCGATATTTCAGGTTCGGCGCCAGCCGTCTGGCAAACAACATCCTTTCTGTATTGGAGGAATCAGATGTGAAATATTATTGATTGAAAGAATAAATGAATGCTTTATTGATAAAGAATGTCCGGTTGGACGGAAACAAGACGAATATTCTCATAAAGGAGAACCGTTTTGCAGATTTGAATGCACCTTCCGATACTTCTGCTCAAGAGGTTCTGGAGGCAGAAGGATGTGCAATCCTGCCATCTTTCTTTAATTCCCACACTCACGCCGCGATGTGCCTGCTCCGTGGGTATGCCGATGATATGCCGCTTGAGAAATGGCTCACCGAGTATATCTGGCCGTATGAAAACTCCCTGACTCCGGAGGATATAAGAAATGGTTCCGACATTGCTGTGCGTGAGATGATTGCCAGCGGTACCACTTTCTTTTCCGATATGTATTTCGACATACAGCAGACTATCGACATAGTTGCAAGATACGGAATAAGGGCGGCGATAGGAATCACTTTTATCGAATCGCATTCCAAAGCGGAACAACAGAGCAAACTCGAAATGCTTGAACATTGGACTGATCCTACAGGAGGTCGTATAATCCTTACCGTCGCGCCTCATTCTGTATATACAGTAAGTCCCGAACTTTTCGTAAAATGCACGGGTGTGGCAAGAGACCGCAACATGAAACTTCACATTCATTTGAGTGAAACGGCAAAGGAAGTTGCTGACTGTAAGGCTGCACACGGAAAGACCCCCGTCCGCTATCTTGATGAACTGGGTGTTCTCGGTTCCAATGTCATAGCGGCCCACGCTGTCCATATAGACGAAGAGGAGGCTGAAATTCTGGCTGAGAGGGGAGTGACAGTGGCGCATTGCCCCTGCTCCAATATGAAACTTTCGTCCGGACATTTTCATTATCAATATCTCAAGAAAGCAGGGTGCAAGGTGGCAATAGGAACCGACGGAGCCTGCTCGAGCAACAATCTGGATATGCGTGAAGCGACGAAGTTCGCGGCTCTCAGGGCAAAGGAAGATTCCGAAAATCCACAATTGATGCCTGCGGAAGAGGCTCTTAGGCTGGCTACATTGAATGGTGCCGAAGCATTCGGAATAGATGCCGGAGTCATTGAGAAAGGAAAACTGGCGGATGCCGTTCTGGTTGATCTTAACAATATAAGGATGCAACCTTGCCACAATCTTGTTTCAAACTGGGTTTATTCCGCTGATTCGTCAGCAATAAGCCACGTCATCTGTGACGGAAAGATAATTTTATGACAATGGGGGGATACGACTTCAGAGCACTTTTTGGTAAGATCGCATCTTCCGCCGCGAAGGTTGGCCGTCCGATAGCCCGGCAGCTGCTTTATCTCTATTTCGTGCTCAAGGAGTCTGAGATGACTCCTTCCCGGAAATTCTGGGTTTATGCGGCAATTGCCTACATCCTTGTCCCGAACGATTTCCTCCCGCGCAGAGTATTCCGGTTGGTCGGCATCACAGATGATGCGGTTGCTCTGATGTATGTGGTTGACAAGGTCAGAAAAAACATCACTCCTCAAATCATTCAGAAAGTTGAAATTATCCTTGACGAATGGTTCGGATATAAGATAGAGTATATAGGTTAGTCTTTAATGAGAAGTTGATTGATGCATAAGTTTGAAAGCATGTTCCCTGTCATAATCCTGACGGTAGCTGCTTTTGTGTTCAATGCTTCGGAATTCGCCCCGATAGGGATTCTTTCCTCGATTGCGGTGGACCTTTCCAGAACAGAACCCGAAATCGGTTTTCTGATTTCTGTTTATGCCTGGGTGGTGATGATTATGTCTCTGCCCCTGATGGTTCTTTTCTCAAGGTTGGAGTACAAGCGTCTTATGATTGGAGTGCTTGCTCTGTTCACTGCAAGCCACGCGCTTTCCGGCTTTGCAAACGGATATGGTATGTTGATGGTTTTCAGGGTAGGGGTGGCCTGCAGTCACGCCATTTTCTGGTCCGTGGCAACACCTCTTGCCGTAAAAGTCGCTCCACGGGGCAAGGAATCCACGGCAATGGCGTTGATTGTTGCAGGTTCATCCGTAGCCCAGATTCTGGGGATGCCGCTTTGTCGTGTTGTCGGCCTTGCCATGGGCTGGAGATATACTTTTCTGCTCCTCGGCGCAATAGCGGCGATCGTTCTGGCTATGCTGTGCTTTCTTTTTCCGAAGGTGGACAATGACAGCGACTTTTCAATCCACCATCTGTCCCGGATTTTCAGGAACCGGAGGCTTCTGACCATCTATGTCACCATTGTCGCCTTCGTTCTCGGACATTTCACGGTTTACAGTTATATCGAGCCGTATCTGCTCAAAGAAGCGGCAATGGATGAGCGAATCGTAACGGGAGTGCTGGTTGTGTTCGGTATTGCCGGAATCGCAGCCAGTCTCTTTTTCTCTGCTTTTTATCCCGGAAAGAAACGTCTGCTCGTGTATCTTTCTTCTTTTTTCCTGCCGTTTGTAATCTGCATGCTGCAGTTTGTCAAGGTTTCTCTTTTGGGAACTGTTGTTACCTGCGTTGTGTGGGGAACGGCAATGACTCTGATAAATATGATTCTGCAGGCCCGGCTGATGAAGGTGGAGAGGCGGGCCACCACTATCGCGATGTCTCTCTATTCAGGGTTGTTTAATCTGGGAATAGGAGGAGGAGCGGCAATCGGAGGGTATATATGCAACCAATCCGGTATCGGAGCCATCTGCACCTTCGGTGCTATCATCGCTCTTGCCGGCTCCGTCCTGTTTACGTTACAATACTGGAAGTAAACTTATTTCAGGAGGTTGCCGAGAATGCTTCGGGTGAGTTGCTTCGTCGCGTTTCTAGTCACAGCGGACGTGGTGTTCTTGATGGCCCTGTCCGCGATTGTCTTGCCCGTCACCTTCTTGCCGCTGACGGCTCTTGAGACTTCGGTTCCGAGAGAACTGCTTACGGCAGTAATCGCCGTTCCGAGAAGGGCGCCGAGGAGACCCTTGCCGACGCTTTTTGCAGCGGACCGGCCTTTTTTCTCAGGTTCCTGTTCCTTCTGTTGCACTTGAGCATCCTGAGCCATCTGCATAAGGTCTTCGAATGCGCTCTGTCTGTCAAAGGTCTTGTCATATTTGCCGTAGATGCGGGACCTCTTGATGCAGGCATCTCTCTGAGCCGGAGTGATTGCCCCTATCTGGCTGAGAGGGAAGAGAATCCTTGCCTTCTCAACGACACCGGGCATACCTTTCCCGTCAAGGAATGAAACCAGAGCTTCACCCGTACCGAGCTGTGTGATGGCATCTTCCGTCTTGAATCCGGAATTGGCCCGGAACGTTTCCGCAGCGGCCTTGATGGCTTTCTGGTCCTTCGGTGTGAATGCGCGCAGGGCGTGCTGGATTCTGTTGCCGAGCTGGCCGAGTATGACATCAGGAATATCCGTGGGATTCTGGGTTATGAAGTAGATGCCCACACCCTTGCTCCTTATCAGGCGGACAACCTGTTCAATCTTGTCAACCAGAGCTTTCGGCGTATCGGCAAACAGTGTATGAGCTTCGTCAAAGAAAAACACCAGTTTGGGCAGAGGCAGGTCTCCGACTTCCGGCAACTGTGCATATATGTCCGACAGAAGCCACAGCAGGAAGGTGGAGTAGAGTTTCGGGTTTGACATCAACTTATCCGCCGCAAGTACGCTCAGGACACCCTTGCCGCCCTGCACAGTCATAAGGTCCTGAATATCGAAGGAAGGCTCCGCAAAGAACTGGTCTGCACTCTGGCTTTCGAGTTCCAGCAGGGCTCGCTGGATTGCACCTACCGAGGCTGACGATACGTTGCCGTATGTGTTCCTGTAGGCCGCCGCGTGTTCGCTGACGTATCCGAGCATAGAACGCAGGTCCTTCAGGTCTATCAGGAGAAGGCCCATATCGTCGGCCACGCGGAAAACAATGTTCAGCACTCCGCTCTGGGTATCGTTGAGCCCCATAAGACGGCTGAGCAACTGAGGACCCATATTGGAGACGGTGCTGCGCATCGGGTGGCCCTGCTCTCCGAATACGTCGAAGAACTGTACCGGGCAGCCTTCGAACGTCGGGCTTTCAATGCCGAACTCGGCGCATCTCTTTTCAATGAAACCACTCATCACGCCGCTTTGGCTGATTCCTGAGAGATCTCCCTTCATATCCGCCATAAAGCAGGGGACTCCCGTCTGGCAGAAGGTTTCTGCAAGTACCTGAAGAGAAACTGTCTTTCCCGTTCCCGTCGCTCCGGCTATCAATCCGTGACGGTTGGCCATCTGACCGCATATGGAAATCGGTCCGTTCTGGCAGTGGGCTACATATAATCCTTTCGTTGAGTCGAACATATCGTATCTGATTTTTATTCCACAATCCAATTATCTATCTCAAGTATCGCAAGTGATTATTTTATTAATATTCAAAGAGTTGTGCGATTCTTGCGAAACTTTTTCCCTCCGCACAATCTCTATTACGCTACCCTCTCCCTAAATCCCTCTCCCCGGGAGAGGGACTTACCTACGGCCTAATGGCCTCTAAATAGGATGTTTCGCATAAATGCGAAACTTAAAGTACATAATTAAAAAAGCATGGTACGGGGAGGCACCATGCTTGAATATTTGTCTTCAATGGGTTTACTGAAGTTTGAAAATCACAGGGAAGGTGTAGGTAACCTTTACCGGCCTCTCCCTCTGGCGTCCGGGCGTCCACTTGGGCGACTGGGAAACGATGCGGACTGCTTCCTTGTCGAGGGATGAGTCAACACCGCGGAGAACGATGACGTTGCTTACGGAACCGTCGGTATTCACTGTGAACTGGAGAGTTACACGACCCTGAATACCGTTCTCCTTTGCAATTTCAGGATAAACGAGCTTGCTGTTCACCCATTTTGAGAAGGTGTTTGCATCTCCACCCTGGAATTTGGGCTTCTCCTCCACGAATGCGAAAGGAATGGCTTCCTCTTCAACTTCCTCCTCAACCACTTCCGTGTGGTATTCCATAATCTCGACACCGATTGAGGCGTCATCCTCCATATTCACGAAGAGGTCGTCTGCGACTTCAACGTCATCGTCAACGATGTCAATCACATCGGACAATACAGGGGTTTTGGGCATTTCGGGGGGAGTCTGGGGCTGCTCCTGAGTGATGGGGATGATTTCCTCCTCAATTACCTGCTGCTGAGCTGTGAGGTCTATCATTTCGGCCTTCTCGGATGATGACCATTCGAAGGCTACGAGGACAACTAGCAGGACGGCTGCCAAACCAATCTCCATAAAGAGAGCTCTCTTGTTAGTGAGGTCCGCTTTCGGGGTTTTCTTGATTTCCATATCTGAAGTTTTTATCTTTTTACTTTATAAAATCCAATGCTTTCCGGCATTGTTTCGTAAAAATAAGAAGAAAATTTCTATTATCCCAAATTATTTTGGCGGAAAATGTTGAAAACTTTTTTCAAATTTAAGTAAAACAGCTGAAAATTAACGTTTTAAGATACCGCTTTCGTAAAGGACGTTATTAACATTCTTCACTGCGGCTGCACTCTTGTCAAATGCGGCTTTCTCTTCAGCAGTCAGTTCATAGGCAAGGACCTTCTCGCATCCGCGTTTGCCGATAACTGCGGGAACTCCGATGCAGAGGTCGCTGTGTCCGTATTCTCCTTCAAGATAGCAGCAGCAGGGGAAAACTTTCTTCTCATCCAGAAGGATGGACTTCACCATAACTGCGCAGGAGGCTCCGGGAGCATACCAGGCTGATGTTCCGAGGAATTTGGTGAGGGTTGCTCCACCGACCATTGTGTCGGCCACAACTTTCTGGCAGGCAGCTTTTTTCAGAGTCTTTGCAACAGGTGCGCTCTTGTATGTGGCCTTGCTGATGAGGGGAACCATAGTGGTGTCGCCGTGGCCGCCGATTACGATGCCTTCAACGTCGCTGGGGGCAGCTTTGAGAGCCTGGCTCAGGTAGTAGCAGAAACGGCTGCTGTCGAGCTGTCCGCCCATACCGATGACGCGGTTCTTGGGGAGGCCTGAAGCTTTGAGAGCGAGGTAGGTCATTGTATCCATAGGGTTGGAGATGACGATGAAAATCGCTTTGGGAGAGTACTTCAGGGCACTGGATACCACACCGTTGACGATTCCGGCGTTTACACCGATAAGTTCCTCGCGGGTCATACCGGGTTTGCGGGGAATGCCGGAGGTGATGATGACAACGTCGGAGTTGCGGGTTGCAGCGTAGTCGTTGGTGACGCCCTTGATGCGGGTGTCAAAGCCATACATCTTGGCTGTCTGCATCATATCGATTGCTTTTCCTTCAGAAATGCCTTCCTTGATGTCGAGGAGGACAAGTTCTGAACAAATTTTGAGGTGTGCAATTGCGTTTGCACAGGTGGCGCCTACGTTCCCGGCTCCGATAACAGTAACTTTTGACATAATTTTATTATTTTTGTGCTTGTAAGCAGGGTTTTATTATACATCGGGCAAAGTTAACAAATTTTACAATATCTTGTCTTTGAGTTATGATTCGGTTTTTTTCAGAGGGAATCAAGTTTGATTTAAAGGGGAAGAGGGGTGTGGCCGTCTGGCTCAGGGAGGTTGCATCTTCGAAGGGATACAAGGTGGGGGATCTCAATTATATTTTCTGCAGTGACGAATATCTCCTCAATGTGAACCGTGAATTTCTCGGGCACGATTACTACACCGACATCATAACTTTCGACAATACTCAGGATTACCATTTCGAGACGGGCAGGGAAGGGGTGAGCGGGGATATCTATATTTCCATCGATACTGTCCGCAGCAACGGAGAACAATACGGTGAAGGTTTTGACAGGGAATTGCACAGGGTGATTGTCCACGGACTGCTGCACCTTACCGGTTGCGACGACACGACTCCCGCTTTAGAGAAGAAGATGCACGCCGCGGAGGACGAGGCATTGGAATTGCTGGAAAATCTTTGAATATTAACCAGATAATTGCTTGCGAAACTTGTGTGATGTATGACGTTATTGTAATAGGGGCCGGGCACGCCGGATGTGAAGCCGCACACGCAGCAGCGAAGCTGGGTTCGTCGGTTCTTCTGATAACTCAGGACCTGACAAAAATCGCTCAGATGTCCTGTAATCCTGCTGTTGGTGGAATAGCTAAAGGGCAGATAGTCAGAGAGATAGATGCTCTTGGAGGAATGATGGGGCTGATTACGGATTCCGCTACCATACAGTTCCGTATGCTCAATTCCTCGAAAGGACCTGCAATGTGGAGCCCCCGCGCACAGTGCGATAAAATGACTTTCTCCCGGAACTGGCGTCTTGCTCTCGAAAGTACCTCAGGATTAGACTTATGGCAGGATACAGCGGTTTCCATAACTCTCCAGGAATCGAATATTTTCGCCGTGCGTGTATCAATGGGTGCAGAATTCAAGTCTCGAAGCGTTATCCTGACGGCCGGAACTTTCCTTGGAGGAAAACTTTTCATCGGTGAGAGTTCAGCCGAAGGCGGCAGGATAGGGGAGTTGCCGTCGAACGGACTGACGGATCAACTTGCGGAGCGAGGAATTGTGACAGGAAGGATGAAGACAGGTACTCCGCCTAGGATTGATATACGTTCACTTGATACATCTCTTTTTGAGGTGCAGCCGGGAGATGCCGCACCTTCCCGATTCTCTTTTCTTCCGATCCCCAGTCCCATTCAGGATACCTCCGGCCATCCGGCACGTGAACAGAAACTCTGTTTCATTGTACATACGAATCCAAAAGTTCACGAGGCTCTCAAATCGGGATTTGACAGGTCTCCGCTCTTTACCGGGAAAATTCACGGCATCGGCCCGAGGTACTGTCCGTCCATTGAGGACAAACTCAGGACTTTTTCAGGGAAGGATGCTCATCAGCTTTTCCTCGAACCTGAAGGGTTGGAGACGTGCGAATATTATCTTCAGGGATTTTCCTCTTCTCTTCCTCTGGAGGTGCAGATGGAAGCTTTGCGTCAGATAGACGGGTTCGCCGGCGTGAAGATTTTCCGGCCCGCATACGCAGTGGAATATGACTATTTTGACCCGACGCAGTTGAAGGCGACATTGGAGTCGAGAGTTGTGGAGGGATTATATCTTGCCGGACAGGTCAATGGTACAACCGGTTATGAAGAAGCTGCCGCACAGGGCCTTATGGCGGGAATCAATGCTCATCTGAAACTCAGGGGAAAAGAGCCGTTCATTCTCAGCAGAGATCAGGCGTATATAGGGGTACTGATTGATGACCTTATTACCAAAGGGGTGGATGAACCTTACAGAATGTTCACTTCCAGGGCCGAGTACAGGATTCTCCTGAGGCAGGATGATGCTGATTTGAGACTTACATCTTTGGGACATGAAATCGGACTGGCTACTGAGGAACGTTATGCCTTGATGATGGATAAATATGATAAGGTAGATAGACTTGTCAATGTTTTCAGGGATAATTCCATCAAGCCTGAGGTTGTAAATCCCTATCTGGAATCCGTTGGTTCTGCGGCAATTGCGGCTTCAAAGCGTGCAGCGGAACTGCTGACACGGCCTGGCGTTGAGGCTAAAAGTCTTCTTGAATTTGTTCCACGTGGAACAGAAGAGATTTCTGCAGAAATTGTGGAGTCGGCGGAAATCCGTATAAAATACGCGGGATATATTGAGAGAGAGCGCAAAATCGCAGATAAAATCAGGCGTTTGGAGAGTCTCGAAATCCCCGAGGAGTATGATTTCAGCAGGATAGAAGGGCTTTCCATCGAGTGCAGGATGAAACTCAATAGATACAAGCCTCGCACAATTGCGCAGGCTTCGCGCATCAGCGGGGTCTCTCCCGCAGATATTTCAGTGCTTTTGGTCTATTTTGGAAGGTAGGCTAAAGCCTGCTTCGCACGGCAAGAGCAAATTGCATAAAATATTTGTCCAGATAGGCGAGATTGTCGAAGTCGTTCTCAAGATAAGAGCCTACAAACAGTTCACGTGCCCGGCACAACTCCTTCAGAGCCTCACCTCTTGTCGGCTGTCCCAGCCTGGCGCATTTGATGGTGACATCAAACAAATCCAATGCACGAATAAAAGCCCCTTCGGAGCGCTTTTCGTCCCCTTTCTCTTTCCACTTTCTCGTACGGCCGACCTCACTTCCGATGTTGGCCATCTGTTCAATAAATGGCAGTGTGCTCCAACGTTGTGAATCAATGGGTTCCATCATTTTTGGATGAGGTTTCCGACGATGTTGAGGACGGCTTTTCTAATCGACAAGTCTTCGACTCCTCGGCTGCGATTGTTCTGACGGGGACGGATGTTAATCATAGAATCAAACTCAACGAAATCTTCACCTTCAAGGTCAGGATAGACGTTTATTCCCCAAAGATTTTCCTGATTTGATCCGTTTTCAATAAGAAGTCTCTCAAGGTCAGAATGCAATTCAGAATCGACAGCCATAATTTCCTGCTGAACATCAACGACAGCTTTGACAAGGCCTTCGGAGAAGCATTCAGACATTCTTTGCAATTCAGCGACAGTGATTTTTTCGGTAACAATCAGCATAGAAGGAAATTCTATTTTTCGTCGGTCTTGTAGATTTCGGAGATAATGTCTGCGTATTTAGCAAGGATATGGCGGCGTTTGAGTTTCAAGGTCTGGGAAAGCATACTGTTGTCTGTAGTCCACTCGTCGAGTATGAAGTGCTGCCTTTTAATCTGCTCGTGTGCGGCAAGACCGGCGTTGACCTTTTTCACTTCATTCTGCAAAAGTCTCTGGACAGCAGGGTCTTCAAGCAGGAGGGCATCGTCTTTCACTGAGATTCTGCGGGCTTTCGCAAAAGACTTGAGTTTTGAGATTTTCGGGATGATGATGGAGGAGGTGAATTTCTGGTTTTCACCTATCACTATTGCCTGCTCGATGTAGGGGGATTCCTTCAGTTTGGTCTCAATCACCTGAGGAGCAACGTATTTTCCTGCGGAGAGCTTGAAGATTTCTTTCTTTCTATCGGTGATTTTCAGATATTTGCCGTCTATCAGGCAACCGATGTCACCGGTGTGGAGCCAGCCTTCACTGTCAATGATTTCCGATGTGGCTTCAGGGTTCTTGTAATAGCCGAGCATAATGTGAGGACCGCGTGTGAGAATCTCTCCATCGTCGGCAAACGAAATTTCCGTCCCTTCAAGCGGAAATCCGACTGTGCCTACAACGTTGATGCCATCCGCCGGGCTGTTCACGGCAATGACGGGGGAGGCCTCAGTCATTCCGTAACCTTCAAATATGTTGAGTTTTGCAGCATTGAAGGTATTGAGAATCCGGGCTTGAATCGAAGAACCTCCTGAAACGACGAGCATCTCCTTCCCTCCAAGATTCTCACGCCATTTGCGATATACCGGACGGTCGTAAATCTTCCTGAAGAATTCAACCATAGCATTGGCTTTCACAGCGTTGTAGTTATTTGCAAAGGACCATGCAAAACTGTAAATCATTCTTTTCAGTCCGGTCAATTGCTTGCCGGCGGCTTCAAGTTTGCCGTACATCATCTCCAGAACCCGCGGTACTGCGCAGAATCCGTCTGCCTGACAACTCTTGAGGTCGGAGGCGATTGTTGCAAGGCTCTCGGCATAATAGGTGCTGATGCCAAGTATCTGGTACTCATAGTTCATCGACCTCTCATAGACGTGGCAGAGGGGAAGGAAGCTGAGCATTCTGTTCCTTGATGTCAGAGTCTGTCTGGCCGCATGCCCTTTCGCGTTGAACGTCAGGTTGTTGTGTGAAAGCATCACCCCTTTTGGCACGCCGGTGGTGCCGGAGGTGTAGATGATGCTGCAGCATTCGTCCTTCTCTATAGATGACTTGTTCTCCTCCACGACGGGGGCGAACTTCTCCCTGTTTTCCTCGCCGAGTGCGTAGAGGTTTGATATACAGAACAGGGAATCGCTGTCGTCCATAAGAATCAACTTTATGTCGCGGTCAATCTCCTGTGCAATCGGGGCAATCTTGTTGTAAAGAGACTGCGTCCCGACAAAAATCACTTCGGCATCCGAGTCCGTGAAGATGTGGATGTAGTCGTCGTGACTCAGGGTCGGATAGACGGGGACGTGAATCATATGGGCCAGATTAGCTCCCATATCGACGAAGTTCCATTCGGGACGGTTGGCGCAGATTGTAATGACTTTTGTCTGAGGGGCATAACCCGAAGCCAGCAGTCCATAGGCAATCAGATGAGATTTTTCTATGTATTGGTCAACACTTACTTTATGCCATTCTCCGTTGCTTTTTCGGGCGAAGATATCGTCCTTCCGGAAGTGCTGGTGGAGGTTGTCCAAGATGTCGAAGGTTCGGGTTATAGTCATCTTTGTCATTTTTGCTGCAACCGGACAAATATACGAATTTTTTAAATCTGTCCAGCCGCTGTCATTCCGCCTTCACCATAACGAAGATGTCTTCGTAAGGGGAGAGGCTGATGCTCTTCAAATCCTTTCCGCTGACATTTTCCAGAGCATCTGACTTTTTGAATGTCAGAGGTTTGCTGTCGCGTTTAAGCTCAAGTACGGCAGGCTTTCCCGCTGTTTCCCGGACCTGCAGGAGAATGTTCCCCTTCTCTTTTGCAGGAGCAATCGAAGTAATCATCAAATCTTCGGATTCAATGGTCAGGCAGGATTTTTCCGCCCTGTTTTTATCGGGGAGGCCTTGAGGCAGGACTCGCCCGTAAGGTTGGACACGGTCTGACATTGCAAAGCGCAGCGCTTCAGTATCGGAGTTGTCCTGTCTGGAGGTGATGGTATAGTTCCAATGAATCTCTCCTCCCTGAGTTGCCCGGAAGTTGGTTGTCCAATAGTTGTTCAGCACCCAGGAGAAGATGTGGGCCTTGTCGTAGCTCTTGATATACTGGAATTTGCCTTCAAGCAAGCCTCCCAGCATCATCAGAGGGGTTTCCTTGGATGAAAGCAGAATCTGGTAGCCGTCGCTTCGGGCTGCCGCGAAGTTCTGAATCGTGTTCCATCCGCTTGCAGTTCCCTCAAGCTGGTTCTCGCCGGGACGGACGAAACCTCCCTGTACGTCGTATGCGAGACGGTCTCCCGCAAAGGGGAACGCCACATAAAATGAGAGAGGTTCGGGATTCGGCAGGGGACGCATCGCGTAACTGAGTTCGATCCGGGGTTCGTCATTATAGAGTTTGATTTCATAACTGAACCCGTGTTCTGACAGACCGTCAGCCTGACCGTTGATACGTATGCTGCGATAGACGGGGCCGTCTTCGCCGGGAGTGACAGTCACATTCCTGACGGTTGTGCGGGAGAGGCCTTCATAAGAGAAGTCCTTCATAGTCCATCTGTCGGCAAGTGTCTCGTAAATCAGCTGCCCCGCAGCCCATTCAGAGTCTGTATCCAGCATCTGGCGCCCTGCAATCTTGTCATAGATACTGCCGATTCCTCCTCTTGCAGGGTCTATCTTTATCCGGTAGAAATCGTTCTCAAGGGTAGTCGGGTCCGTCTGTGCGGCTCTTTCGGATGCAGCCTTGCCGGGTACTATGCGGTATGTGCGATAGCCCAGGGAGGGAATGTCTTTGACGAACATCCTGTAATACGCGCCTTCAGCTCTTGACTCGTATGCCTGATAGGGGACTTCGTTGCCTTTTTCATCGACTATGCGGCAGCCGGAATCCTTGGGAAGGAGTTCGTAATCGATATAGAGGTCGCAGCAGGCATCCCGTCTCCAGGCAAGGGGATTGAAGAAGGTGACGGTCGGTTCTGCACAGCGGTGGATGAAGGCCTGCAGAAGTCCTCCGGACGTCTCATAGAGCATTTTGGCCTTTTTCTGCGCAGTCCAGGCGTATGAACCCTTGCACCCCCACTGAAGTTCAGTCTGGTAGCAGGTGGGGTCATCTATGGACATATGGGAGCCGAAGGTGTGTTCGTCGTAGAAAAGCAGGTTGTTGTGGATTTCCTCAATCTCGCCGTTCACGTGTCCGGGCAGGCTGACGCCAAGCATCTGAGCCATAGAGAGAAGGGCCTGGTTTGAGAGCATATCCGCCTGAGTTTTGCGGGCTTCGCCGGTCTCCCTCATCGCGGAGCCGAAGCCGTCGGTCCACCAGTCGGGATATGCGACCCTGTAGGTTTTTAGTTTGTCAGCGTGTCTCGCGGCTATTTTGTCTATGAATTCGTGTGCGGTGGCGCTGCGGAGTTTGGGCCATTCGTGGGTTTGGTTCCACTCCTTTATAAGGGAGCATATTTTGTAGGAAGGGGGTGCGTTGTCGGTCCAGGCTCCGAGATATTGCAGGCCGATTTCGTCGAAAGGGTATCCTGCCTTCTCCAGAGATTCCAGATAGTCAAGCAGTTGCTTCTCGAAAGCATCGATGCCGTCAAGGATGCCGAGCATATTGCCTTTCATATAGTGCTCCGAGCGGAAGGCGATGAGGCTGCGGCCTGAGGGGGATTCCCATTTGAAGAGGGTGGGGATGCTGAAGGGCTCAAGGGCGCGGTCGGTGTGCTCTCCCATCCAGAGGTAATTGACCCCTATTTCGGGAAGGAAATCGGCAAGGCACCAGGAGATGCCGTTCACGTCGTTCTGCATCGCTCCGGTGAATGGAATGCCCTGCTGCTGAAGCTCTTTCAGAGGAAGGAGGAAGTAGCGCATCGAGTTCTCGTCGGAGACCTCAGCCATATTGAAATACATCGCCGTTATTTCAATCTGACCGCGTGCGATGCAATCCTTCAGGCGCTGCACCTGTTCTGCGGGACGGACTTTCACATATTCCGTCACGGCCCAGGCGGCCTCGCAGGTCCATCTGAACTTGGCATCATCGGGATAATCACTGGTAATGTCGCAGTAATCAATCGCATAGTCGATATAGCGGAGATGCTCGGCCAGAATCTCGGTCTGGGGTTTGGTGTAGCCGATGTCAGTATGGGTATGCTGTACCAGATAGATTGTCCAGTTGCGCCGGGGAGCGGCGGATGAGGGGGAGGGGATGGCGGTGTTTATGAGAGCGAGGGTCAGGACCGCGAACAGAAGTTTCTTCATAGTTTGGCTGTTTTTTCAAAGTTAATCATATTCCACCACCAATGCAAATTGGGGGAATTGGGAAAATATGAGTATATTGTGGGATGAAAAAACGCACGATATGAAAAAGTTCTTTATGGCGGCGACGGCCGCACTGATTGCTTCAAATCTTTTTGCCCAGCCCTGGCAGCCGCAGGAATGGCCTGTGCTGACAAAGTATGATGCGGCTCATCTTCAGAGAGTTGCACTGCCCCTCGGGGGAATAGGGACAGGAACCGTATCTCTCGGAGGGCGCGGGGAACTTCGCGACTGGGAGATTATGAATGTCCCCGGAAAGGGGTACAGCACGGTGACTGACGGGAATGACGCTCCGTTTTTCGCCATCTATACACGGAAGGCCGGAGAGGAGTCCGCCACCAGAATGTTGGCAGGGCCTCTTTATCCTCAGGAATATCTTCACTGCGAAGGACGTCCGGTCAATCATCACGGGCTTCCCAGATTCAGAAATGCGTCTTTCGATGCCGCCTATCCCTTCGGGCAGGTGAACCTTTCGGATGAAGCGATGCCCGTGCGCGTCAGAATCAAGGGGTTCAATCCTCTGATTCCGGGAGATACCGATGCAAGCAGCCTGCCTGTGGCCGTGCTCAGTTATGAAGTGACAAACGTGACGGACTCTCCCGTTGAGGTGGCGGTATGCGGCTCAATCCGCAATTTTGTTGGAAAGGACGGCCGGGAGAACACTTACGACTGGAAGGGGGATTACATCCCTGTCGGCGCGAAGGGCAATGTGAATGAATACAGGGAAAATATTGATGCTGGTTTGAAGGGACTCTATTTTTATTCGCAGAGCATTGATCCCAAGCACCCCGCCTGGGGCAATTTTTCCCTTGTCACCGACTCCGACCAGAAGGTCACTTACAGAACTTTCTCCGTGGACAACGCGTGGGCGAACTCTGTCCTGAACTTCTGGGATGATTTCAGTGATGACGGTCTGATTTCCAACCCGAAGGCAAGCGTGCGCCATTCCGTGGGAGGAGACCAGGACCCGATGGGGTCCCTTGCCGTAAAATCCTCGCTCGCTCCGGGGGAGAAGAGGACCTTCAATTTCTATCTCACCTGGAATTTCCCCAACAGAATCGCCTGGGCCTGGGATAATTACATCGTAGGCAACTATTACAGCGGGAAATATCCCGACTCCTGGGATGCGGCCGGCCGGATTGTGCCCGCCTTGCCGGAATATGAGGCCCGGACCCTCGCGTTCGTGAACGGCATGCTGTCATCTTCATATCCTTCCGCCGTCAAGGAGGCGGCTCTGTACAATCTGAACGTGTTGCGCTCCCAGACGGTCTTCCGCATAGCGGACGGACACCTGATGGGGTGGGAGGGGGTAATGGACCGGTTCGGTTCCTGCAACGGTTCCTGCACTCACGTATGGAATTACGAGACCGCCACGGCATTCCTGTTCGGCGACCTTGCCCGGACAATGCGTGACGTGGAGTTCAAGATTGCGCTGCACGAGGACGGAGCGATGGCATTCCGCACTGAACTTCCGTTTGACACCGGACAGAACCGCAGTACAGCGGCTGACGGGCAACTCGGGTGTATTATGAAGCTTTATCGGGAGTGGCAACTGAGCGGGGACAATGCGTTTCTGGCTTCCTACTGGGAGCCTTGCAAGAGGGCTCTTTCTTTTGCCTGGGTTGAAGGAGGATGGGATGCCGACCGCGACGGAGTGATGGAAGGGTCACAGCATAACACTATGGACGTCAATTACTTCGGTCCCAACGGGCAGATGACTTTCTGGTATATGGGAGCCCTCCGTGCCGCTGAGGAGATGGCACTTGCTATGAAGGACAAGGCTTTTGCCCGCGAGTGCCGCTCTGTCTTTGAGAAAGCTTCCGCATACGCCGACAACGTGCTTTTCAACGGGGAGTATTACGAACATAAAATCACCGACCCGGAGAGTTTCGAGTTTCTGCCCGAGGGCTCCGACCGTGTACCTCCGTTCCAGTTGGGGAAGGCCTGCCTGGTGGACCAGCTTGTGGGGCAGTATATGGCGCATATCTGCGGACTGGGGTATCTTGCGGACAAAGAGCATATCAGGACGACGTTGGAGAGCGTGATGAAGTACAATTATCACGATAATCTGTATGGTCACTTCAATAATATGAGAACATATCTGTTTGAGGATGAGGCCGGTATGCTGATGGCATCCTGGCCGAAGGGTCGTCTGGAGGTGCCGTTCCCGTATTTCAACGAGTCGATGACCGGGTTCGAGTATACGGCTGCGACGGGGATGATTTACGAGGGGATGGTCGATGACGGGATGAAATGCATCTCGTCAATCCGTGCCCGTTTCGATGGGGCTAAGAGAAATCCTTTCAGCGAGCCGGAGTGCGGGCATCATTATGCCAGGTCGATGGCTAGTTGGTCAACTCTTCTGGCGTTCAGCGGATTCCACTATTCGGGAGTGGACGGGACGATGAGTATCACGGATGCTGAAGGCAAGTGGTTCTGGAGCAACGGAAGCGCCTGGGGTGTTGTGAGCAACCGTGACGGGCATTCTACGCTGGAGGTCATCGAGGGTTCTCTGGCGCTGAAGAGTTACGTCTGCGGCGGGAAGACTTTCAAGGGAAAAGTATCTCTTTCCGCCGGCGAGAGCCATACGTTCTGATGTGAGCGGTGCTCCCGGTTGACGGGCAAATGAGCAAAATCGCCGTTTCCGCTCACGACGGCCCCGAAAATCACACTAAAATGAGCATATATGCTATTTTTGCTCATTTGCCATCGAAAGGAAAGTCCACCAGCTGCAGAACCATACACAAGGCCGTCCCGGTAAGTAACATTACACTGTTGAATCTGAAGAAAGTGGTCTTTCTTTTTCAATCCGTGCAATGAGTTCCTTCAGTTCACCGATATCTATCTTTTCCTCCTCCACGAACTGGGACGCCATATATGAATAGGAATTGTTGAAGTACTTGGATACCAGATCCCCGATGGATATTCCCCTGTATTCCCTTTCCGTAATTGCGGGAGTGTACTGGAAGGAGTTTGCCATAGGCCTGCGCCTGAGAAATCCTTTCTCCTCAAGAAACTTCACCTAAGTGGCAACCGTGTTGTAGTTCGGTTTCGGCTCGGGCATTTCCGCAACGATGTCCCTGATGAACACTTCCCCCTTCTTCCAGATGATGTTCATCACCTCTTCTTCCTTGAATGTCAGTCTCTGTTTCATAGTCCAACCTATTCCCTCAGGAATTCCTCAATTTCATCCAAGTCCATAAATTCGGCCCGGACAAGCGTCCCGTCCGGATTTATCAGCAAAAATGAAGGGCGGATATGGCAGTCATACATCAACTCCAAGGGAGAACTGAACTCGCGGCCATCAGCAAGAACAATATAATCTTCAAGTCCGAAATGCCCGACCTTTTCTTTCAATCCTTCCAGGTCCAGGTTATTGAAGAACACAATCCAGACAAAATCTTTTCCATATTCCTCTCTCAAGTGATTGAAATACCTGACAGGCGCGGTATCATCAACACCGTGCGTCCAGCACGTCAGCCCGTCTGCGACGATTACGGTTTTCTTCCCTTCGATGACACTCCAGTCAAATGCTCCACCGTCAACGTCAAAACAATCGAATGGAATGATTTTCTCACCGGGCCGGACTTTGGGACCGTAAAGGAATTCGTGGATAGCTTGGCCTGCAACTGAGCGCTTGAGAATACGCGGTGCCGCATTGTATATGCTGTCAAGTTGATAACGGGAATAGATAAGGCGTCTGCCGAAAGCGGATTTGAATCCTTCCGTCGAGATTGACTCGTATTTGTTTGTCACCCGGGACTTACCCTCCTGAATCTCAGCCAGACGGGCATCTGTGATGGCCGATAAAGAGTCAAAGCAATGATTCAGGCTGTCCAGAATCGGTTGCAGTTCTTTGGCCCGCTCCGGATGCTCCTTCAGTTCCTGACCAATCTTTACCCGGGGATGTCCGTATTTGCCTGCAAGTTCCCTGTTGTTCCATTCCACCAATTCTCTCATAGCCTTATTGAGGGAATCGACGGCAGCAAGATATTCTGCGTCATTCCGGGCAATCTGTTTTGCCTGCCGGTTACATCCGCACAGAAGGAACACGGGCAGGATGACAAGGATGAGAAGTGATATTCGTTTCATATTTTGTAGTATATACTGCATTGGAAGCCGGTAAAGCGGTGGACGGCAGGGGGCAGAGCCCCTAATTATAGTCGGGATACCGCGACTCGAACGCGGGACCCCTTGGTCCCAAACCAAGTGCGCTACCAACTGCGCCACATCCCGATGCCCTGCGAAAGGGTAAACAAAGGTATGGCAGTAAATCCTAATAACCAAAAAAATTTTTGGTGTTTTTCCCAAAACCATTATCTTTGCAGTCCCGTGATTCGCGAGGTAGTTTGGTGAGGTGGGTGAGTGGCTGAAACCACCAGTTTGCTAAACTGACGTACGGGTAACCGTACCGGGGGTTCGAATCCCCCCCTCACCGCTTTTAAGCGTGAGTATCAAATGCTTGCGAATTTTACTCACGGTTTTACTTACACAAATAAGTCCCCTGCTTCAAAAACAGAGGACTTTTTTTAACACACAAACAGTAAACAGATTCTTAGTCGTAGCCATAGATTAGGCCCATCAACGCGCATTCCAACATTCCTTCAACCTTCGATGCTTCGGTGTCAATTTCCTGTTGGAACTGTGCATCATAGGCCAGATGATTCTGAATGGCGGTTTTTAATTCCTTGGCAAGTCCGAGGACATATCCAAGTTGCTTTGCTTCATCCCCAAAGCCAGACATTGCTACACTGATTTTTTCCGGATTGAGAGAGGTCATTTGTTCCATATACTTATTTATTAAGGTTATTACTTTAATTGTTTATGCAAATATAATATAATTTCTTTAATTGCAAATAATTTATTTGATTTTTTTATTATGGCATATAACGAAAGTATTTAATCATTGTTGCATTATATAACATAATTCCTATATTTGCAATGAATTAAAGAAATTGCCATATATGGATTTTAGCAAACAGATAAAGCACTTGTGCAAGGAAAGAGGCATAGACCTGAAAACACTTGCAAAGAGATTAGAGATAACTCCTATTTCGTTGAGCCAGACATTGCATCAATCTTACCCACAGTTGCAAAGTCTTGAACGCATCGCGAATGCTCTGGGAGTAGAGGTCAGAGAACTGTTCGCTCCTTCTGATGAAGTGACTATCACCTGCCCCCATTGCGGGAAAGCAATCAGGATAAAGTTTGAGTAAAATGGAAGTCCCGACAAAGGAAAACACTCTATATCTGCCTATTAGGCAGGTCTATTTCGACAAGATAGTTGCCGGAACAAAGATTGTCGAATACAGGGAAGTCAAGGAGGGTATAACGATGGGACGATACCTCATCAAAGAGAAGAACCCAAGCGGATACAGGCTCAACCCCGAATGTACGGAGCCGGGAAGGAAGTATTATTTTGACGATTATAATGGTGGCCGTTATCCCTTTGTCCCGAAACCTTACAAGTATTTGCGTCTGGCCGTTGGCTATGCCAAAGACAGAGATACGGCCTTGGTTGAGGTCACGGGATTTTCTTTCAGTCCTGATATGATACGCAATGACAAGGACGGAAAGCCGCTATATTGCTGGTGGATAATGGGAATACACCTCGGCAAAGTTGTGGAGGTCTATCGAAAGAACAGATAAGGAATGCTTCAAAGTATCAGAACCGATTGGGTGGAAGGAATCAACTCCCTTATGTTGAAGAAGTGCCGCTTGTACACTCCCTCTAATCAGCGTTGGGTAAGCGTAACAGCAGAAGGTATAGGGAACACTTTAAGGCAAAAGATATGGGTAGCCGAAAGGAATCTGACACATTGCGAGGAATACAATTTCAGCGAAAGTGAACTCAAAAAGAACTCTTTACAAGAGTTTTCCGAGTGGTACTATAATTGGTGGCTGAAAGACCTGAAGCACCGCTTGGGGGATGCTGGTTATGAATACTATCTATCTCTTCCCCTTAACAATGTATGAACAAAATTAACGAACCATATATAGACCACGACGGAAAAAGATGGGCAACTTATCAGGAGTATTGCAACTCGCCCGACCTTGACGACGACATTATCGGGGTAATGCTCGCTACTCACAGAAGGCAACCGCAGAACGAATACGAAAGGGAGTTACAAAAGAACTGTGACGAAGACAAGGCAAAGGGAATTCCTTTTGAATTTCCGTTTGATTAGAGGGCTTTATCAAGAAACCTCTGATACTCGGGTGAAAATTAATAGCAATAGTGCTACTATGGACTATCCTGAATGGATGCTGACGAAAGCAAAGCAACTTGCAATAGAAAAGGGGTACACAGATGCGTCCTTTGCATTTGCGAATAGCGAGGGTATATTTTTCCTGATATACAGCAATAGGGGCGGGCATTATGGCAATGCTCCTTATGTTCGATTCAAAGGTTCTTCTATGACCTTTATCAATACTCCCAGAGAAATAGCCGAGATTGTATTAGTGCATAATAAACTATATTCTAATGGCAACGCTGAATAGGCGTTATAACTTCTGCCTTTCAGCTCTAACCTGCTCAACAATTCTTTCAAATTCTTCATCAGAAACCACTCCTTTTGTCAAGAGCCGGTGGTCAACAATCTCTATTTCAACGCAATTTTCACTTGTGGAGAAAAACTCAATCAGAACTTTGGATGAGTATTCGTCCAGATAGCCACGCGACAGAGCTTGAAGCATTGCCCGTTTGACATCTGTTGTAAGCACCTTTCCTACAAGGCTTTTCCTATTCTGTTCCATACTATTTCTTTTTTTCTTCTGAATTTGCGGAGCGCATCATCTGCGATGCAATGTTCTCTATCTGTGAATCGGTCAATTTTGTATAGTCTATTCTGGTAGCCAGATTTATGTCATTCGTGAACCCCTCCCTCTTGCCGAATACACCGAGCAAGTATCGAAGCATATTCCCGTCAGGCCGTTCTTTCCATCCCTGAAACTTGTTATCCTCAATAATCGGCACACCACAGGAAAGGAGTTCAGCCGTTTTCATACATCTGTCAACGAGCCTTCCTCTGTATTCTTCGATACACTTCGCGAACTCCGGATTGGAATCGCACCAATCATAAACCGTTGTCCGGTACACATCGAAATTCTGTGCTATGGCCGTGATATTTCCATTGCATTGCTCCACAACCTTCTTGAAAGTTTTGATTTTTGGTCGCTTCATACCGATTGTAGTATTTGTTGTGTTAGTCAATCCGTTCTATTATCTCACCGAATTCCTCACCGCTGATAGTCGTTTCCATCGGAGGAATCGAAAAACGGCGGCAGAAGGCTTCTTTCTCCTTGAATGACGAGAAGGACAGGCAGATATATGAAAACTGATTATTCGCCTCGTTTTGCGCCTTTTCAAGCGTCTTGCGCTTTTCTTGGGAAAGCCGCCTTTTCTCCCGTTCATATTTCAGGGCTTCTTCATAAGTTTTTGGGCCATCCTTGTCGGCAAGTGTTGACAAGTCAACGAAACCACTTGAAACGGAGAAATCGTCATCGCTGCCATCGGGGATAATATCAGCACCGAGGAAAGCAAGGTCAGCATCCGACAGGCCGGCAATTGAGGGGTCAATGTCAGGGAGGATAGCGGACAACAGTTCATTGTCCCACTCCCCTTGTGCATTTGGATTGTTCATCAGGATATTGAGTTCCTTTTCCTGTTTATCATCCAAGTCCACCACCTCAACACGGAGGCTGTAATCATTGTCTGGATAATGCTTCAAGGAATCAAGCACCGTTATCCTCTGGTGTCCGCTTACGAGGGTGTAGCCGGTTCTGCGGTTCACGACTATCCCACCGACAAGGCCGAAGGTCTTGATACCTTTCCGGAGAGTCTTTGAGGCTTCTTCCGAGATTTTCCGAGGGTTGTAACCAGCGAATTTTATTTGGGAGCGAAGCAGGGTTTCCGATTCGCTATTGTTTATTACTTCCTTCATCTTGCAAGAGTTTTTTTCTGTCATATTCAAACAATATCCTTCGTGATAATGGGAACTCCTGATAAATCTTTTCAAGATCATCAGGGCAATTCTCACGCATCCACAGGTAGCACTCAATGTTGAAGCCGATTCCGTTACTCGCCTTTCTGTTATTCGCGCAATAGATGACGGGAGAAGGCAGTTTGGCCGCTTTCATATATGCGAGAACATCCTTGTTCGTCCATTCGGCAAGGGGATAGGCATAGCCGTTTGAAGTGTATCTGTCTTTTTTCAAGTTGCATCAGCATCAGCCTTCTGTTGAGGCTGTCGGCCTTCTTCATTCCAAGAAATACCCAATATAGTCCCGTTATGCCTCTAACCTCCGCTATCTTGTCAGCCAACTTGATGCGCTTCGTATCTGGTTCGATGTCGCAATACATCCCGGCTCTGCGGATGTGCGACAAGTTCCAGTGCGGAGTTTGTACCCATTCCGCTTGGGGGTATCGTTTCCGGCAATAGCGCAAGTATCTGTTGATGTGTTCCAAGTCACGCACGAAGTACATAAAGACGCATACCAATCTGTCGAATTTCGGATAAAGAAGGTCAAGGAGAACAAGAGAATCTTTCCCGAAAGAAACGAAAACAATAGCGGCAGAGGTTTCTCGCCTTACTTCCGCTATCGTTAATTGCGTACTCCTTGTCTTGTCTTTAATAGTTTCAACTGCCATTAAATCAAAGTGTTAGAGGTTTTGGAATCGCTTACATTGTAAGCGTTTTTTACCAGAGGTTCCTCCGACATCAACCTACTGAAAGGCCAAGTCCGGCACGAACCTCGCGATAACGCTGGTCACGGGTGACGAAGCGTCCTGTTCCTCCTGTGAGGGAACGGCGGCCTACAACGCCTTTTTCTCCGCGTGTGTTGGGTGTAATTCTTTTCATAACAGATAGAATTAAAGGGTTAAACATAATATGAAGTCAGGCGTGAGCCTGTTGCTATAATTCTTTTGCGTCCTCAACAGTAATGTCAATGTCAACGGCTTGATAAGTTTCACCGTTCACTTCGTAGAAAACCAATTCTCCATTTTCATCCTCTATCTCCATCAGCATCTGTTTTGTGATTCGCGCTGTGAGAGTGCGCCCATCTTTCCGAACCAACCGCAAGGTTTCGTAAGGAATTATGCCCGTACATTCCAATTCATCGTTGAGGAATACGAATTTAGGAGCGTTCCTTGGTCTTATTTCACGGGTTACGACCTTTTGCTCCCCAGCGAGGACTTTATTATATTCCTTTTCGCTTGTTGATAATGTGAGTTCTGCCATAAATTCAATCTATTTTGTCGTTACTGATTGCATACCGCCTCCGCAATCTTCCTGTCAAGTTCCTGTATTGCGCCATTTGGAACGGTTAATCCTTCTTTCTGTAGGCAGGCATTATTGACGGCTGCCCGTAAGTCGTGAGCCTGTTTGTAAGATAGTTCACCGCGTTTTTGAGCCTCCTTTATTTCGTTTAGCATTTCGAGTTGGCCGCCCATTCTCTCTATCAAGGACAGCACTCCCATTCTATAAAACTGTTGTCTGGTTTTCATCGCTTGAAAGTTTAATGTGGTATCATTTATCTTTTTAATGGCTTGATAATCGGTTTCCCAACCTTTCAAGGCAGACATATAAAAAGATTCATCATATAACATCCTTCCTGTCACTTCTTGAACTTTGAATTTCTTGGCAACCTTCTGTTCGTAACGCCTTTCATATCTCAATACATTTTTCCCCTCATAGATTTCTGGTATTGATTCGTGTTTGCTTTTCTGTTCTCGGCACTTGTCATAGAAGCAAAGACGACCTTCATAAACTTTGTAATAAATGCCATCAGGCTCTTGCAACCTTGCCGCATACCTCAACTCTCCCAAATGATTGAAATATACCGATGCTGGGTGGTCCATTACAAGGTTCTGTGCAATATCCATTCTGGTTACGGTTGCCTTATCCATAGGTAAGTGTAATGTATCAGATAATTTTTCAATAGCCTTTTGTGTGTCACTTCGTTTCATCGTTTGAAAATTATCTCCAAACAGAAACTTGCACAGGCTACCGTCCTTCACTTTTATCTGGTATCTGTTGGCAATCACTTTTAGCCCGTTGATGTTCCCCGTTATGACAGGACAGTCACCGTAGAGATGCTCTCCAATATTATCAAGAAAGCAGGCAGTTTCTTCCAAAAAGTCCACTTCTCCGGCCTCAGCTTTTGTCAACTTCAAAAAAACCGTATCGTACATAACATTTCTTACTGATTTGGTAAGATTCTTACCGATTTCGGTATAAATACCATCTTAATATAGAGGCTTTGATGTATCACTACTTCTCTTTCGATATTAGGTGATACTCGGCATATCGCACCCGATTCTTGTCCTTGCTGACAATCCTCGTGACGATGTTATATCCCTTGCTCCGCAAGTCCCAAATTCGGCTCGCAAGACGGAATGAGCCATAACGATTCAAGGCCTCTATTGGAGTGATGGATTTACCGGAAAGGAGATGAGCGAGAATCTTCTTTTCTTGTGACAACGGGCGGTATTCTTCGGAAGAATTATTATCTTTGTTCCCGTTACTATTCAAGTTTGCTTCTACACCGGCAGAGGGGAGGTGATGATTTTCCATATCATTGCCTCCTTTTTTATTCGTTATCAAGATAACCACCATCCAACTTTCCACTCATAGACTTGAAAAGTTCGATGGCCTTGTCTTTGTCCGTTACAATTGTTCTTCCGAATTGGTCCACGGCAGGAGCAAGCCAAGTCCGTTTCCACTCGATTGCGGTTGTCTTTGTAATGTGAAATAAGTCACAAATACCTTTCAAACCATAGACATTATTAGCGTCTTTGGGAGGTTCTGGCAGACTGCCTTTTAATAGATTTTCAAATTGACCAACTGTTAATGCGTACAGGGGCGCTTCCTTCGAGATAGCAATATTATCCATATCTTGAAAATTAATGTTATTTATTTTCAAGTTGCAATGTATAATATATAGTGCTATCTATTAAGGATATAGCAGACTTTAAAGGAACTTTAAAGAATTTAAAGAAAAGTTAAAGATTTACTATAATGTTTGGTCTAATTCCTCCTCATTCTTAAATCCGAAAACATTGCAAATTCTGGCATCGCGAATCTTCCTTGAATTGCTTTTTGATTTTCCCTCTGTGATATACGAGAGATTATTAGCCATATTTTTTAATCCCCATTCGCTTGTAAAGCGTTCTTCGATTTCACGCTTTGTCAAGCCGAGCCCTACTCCTATACAATAAGCCAAAAGGACTTTTTCTACATTTGTTTTCAATTTTCCCGTTGGCATTTTGTCAGAAGTAACATATCCGGCAGTTATGGCCCTGCTCCATACCTCATCAGATGGGGTAGGCTCTTTTTTCTGGAAAGCCTGTTTGATTCCGTATTCGTCTTGAATAATAGACATTGCATCCGTTAAAACGGAGTTTTTATATCTGTCATCGTTATATTCAACAAGTGCGGCAAACATAGTGTCATATAAACCTTGGGCGAGTTCTACTTGCCTAACGGGCGTAGTGCATTTTCTGTTTAGATATGCTTTGATATCGGTGTAAATGTCATCGCTAATAAATAGCCTTTCAATAAATTGAGAATTTGCTATTGTGCTCATCTGATTTATAGTTTGTTAAATTTCTTCATTTCTTCTGCTCTGGTGCTTTCCGCAATATCTATATAAGGTTTCATCGCCTTATAGTCAGCGTGTCCCGTCCATTTCATAACGACCTGGGGAGGGATGCCCATAGAGAGCGCACTACAAATGAATGTCCTCCTGCCGGCGTGAGTGCCGAGCAATTCATATTTGGGTTGAGTCATTTCCAATTTCTGCCCGGCCTTGAATAATACTCTTGAAACAGGTTCGTTAAATCCGCATAGTTCCCCAAGTTCCTTTATATAATCATTCATCTTCTGATTACTCAAAGGAGGAAGAGCCGCATTATTGGGGAAGTGACATTGTTCGTATTTATCCAGAATGGCCGAGGAATAGTCGTTCAACTCAATACGGAGCTTATCGTTGGTTTTCTGGGTTGTAACATTCAGATAGCCGTCAGAACGGTCTGATTTGCGAAGTTTAGCCATATCGGAGAAACGAAGGGAAGTGAACGCACAGAAACAGAACAGGTCGCGCGTCTTTTCGAGGGCGGCAGCATCGTGGACTATCTTTTCGTATTCCTCTCCTTCCCAAGTATGCAATTTGAGAACCGTCCCGTTTTGCGGTATCTGGTACTGATACAATTTCAATAGTTGTTCACGAGTGAGGAAGATGACAGGCTTTTCCAAGACCTTGAATTTCGGACGATACTTACTTATCTCTGCCTCCTTGCAATAGTTATTGCGGATGCACCAATTCAAAAACCATCTCAAATTGCGATAGTGCTTTTGCACGGTGTTCTCGCCCATTTTTTTTGTATTGCGGAGGTAGTCAATGAATGCCTTGATTCCGGCCTCGTCAAAGTGCGACAACTGTATATCATCACCTCCCTGTGCTATGAGGTGATTTCGAAACGCCATCCAGCACTCCATTGTCCCGTCCCTCCATTGGCTTTGCTTGCTTTCCTCGTCTATGAAGATGTCGAAATAATAAAGGGTGGATGTCTTATGCGCTCCCCTTGACTTCGCCTTGGCTATCCTGCTCTCTTTCCCCTTGATTTGTGCGAGGATGACGGATAATTCCTCAACGCTGGGTTTATGGTTGATGGTCTGTTTAAGTTCATCAAAGGTTGTGTCTATCCTCTTTAATCGGAGGTTTATCATTTTGCCTGTTATCCCCTTTGCATTGACAGCATTCTGCTTCGCCTTTCCATTCGTCCATTGGCTCTCGGAGATATTATATCCAACCGTTGACAGAAGTCGTGTTCCCCTGATAGATACAGATACCTTGATAGGCTGCTCGCTTTGCTTATCGCCTCGCTTCTCTAAATAGAACTTGACAGACATTTTTTCCCTGTGAGTAAAAGTTTACTTACACAAATTTACTCACACTTTTTGCTTTAACCAAATTAAATTTATTTAAATACTTGGAATAGTAACATTATCAATTTTAGGGAGTTGCTAATAAGTAGTAAAATGCCGAAAAATATAACTACAATCCCCCCCTCACCGCAATAAGACATAAAATCAGCCTATTGCACGATTTGGGCCCCAAAAAGGCCCAAATTTTGCTTTTTACGATTTTGTGGAAAAATCAAAGTTGCGCGGACGCGAGTGACTCGCGTATTGCGCAAAAGAAAACGGGAGGGCCCTGTGGCATGCACCTATACGAACTATTTCGATGGCTATCCCCTCCGAAAAATCAGGGATAGCCATCGTTAGAAAAAAATACCCCCACACCCCCGCACCCTCGCGGCTACTTCACAATCCGGACCTCCTCTTGGATGATGTTTTCGGATTCCAGCTGACGGGCGCGATTGACACTCAACGATTTGCCATCGCGATATGCAATTATCAGGGCACTGGGGAACCCGGCTCCCTTAACCTTTGTCAGCGCGGCTTTGGCCTCGGAATAGGTGCGGAACAGACCGGCGGCATATAGATGCCTGTTCCCGGAAACCTTGTGGTCATATACGGGACTGATGCCTTTCAACTGCTTGACCGAAACAGGCTTGCTGACGACGTAAATCTGAATCTGATAGACTGTCCCTGAAGGGAGTTCATTGTCCTCCGCGAACGAGCCCTCATCGCTGACGGTCAGCCCATAGACCGGCTCGGCCTCGGCAAAGACGATCGGCAAATCCCCGGCAAGCGACCCTTTCACGAAAGAGTATTTCCCGGCGGAGGAACCGGGATTCATTTTCAACAGCGCGGCCACCTCGCTCTCCGATGCTGCGCGGCGGGTGAAATTCTCGTACTCCACCACATATATACAAACCTGCCCGGGGCTGCAGTCCCTTGAGGAGGCGAACATTATATATTTCCCGTCGGGAGTCTCGCTGCACAGAAGGTCATCCGCTCCGCTGTTGAAGGGATATCCCAGATTCTGGGGAGAGCCCAGAACACCGGTGACAGGGTCTCTGTCACAACGATATATGTCATAACCGCCGATGCCGTAAAGAGACTGTGAACTGAAATAAAGGGACCTGCCGTTATAAGTTACAATCGGGAACGCTTCGCTCCCCGCGTTTTCAAAGAGTTCGGAACGGGCTTCGGGGGCACTCCAGATACTGTCCGCATCCTTCGTGGAGAAGAGGACGTTCCCTCCGCGGGTCAGATAGAGTTCCGCCGGCTCCGCCACGGGCACTACAGGAGTGTCGGCATCTGTCAGGCTCATCCAATCCAGATGATTGAAATAGAGATATGCTTCGCTGCGGGGGACAACTTTCTTTGCAACAACAGAAGGATGTGCGACATACTGCCTGAGAGCCGCCGCATTTTCCGAGTGCATCTTCGCCGCGACAGCCGTGGAATCCTCCTGCGCAGAAAGGACAGATGCCACCGAAAAAGAAAGAAAGGCCGTTAAAATCAGTTTTTTCATACAACAAATTTAGGAAATACTTCTTATTTCAAGAAAAAATCGTAATTTCGCAGACTATTTTTGACGTAAAGCGCAAAATAAATAATTTTAAATTAACACAATATGCAAAGTAAAGGTGCCATCAGACTTGTGGCTATTCTAATCGGACTTGCCTGCGTGTTCCAGCTCTCATTCACAGCTGTAACTGCAATCAACGAGTCCAAAGCTGCGAAAGCCGCTGAACAGGCAGTTCAGGCAGAGCAGTTGAAACCGTCGTTTGCGGAAGTTTCGGATCTTGACAAGGCTTTCTACCTTGACTCCGTACGTACCGTTGCCAACAAAACTTACGTTGACAGCATTGCAAACGAGAAAGTTTATTTCAATTACACATTCAAGGACGTAAAGGAGAAAGAGATCAATCTCGGTCTTGACCTCAAGGGCGGTATGAACATCACCCTTCAGCTCGACCTTGCAGACCTCGTCCGTTCCTGCGCCCGCAGCAAGACAACAGAGCAGTTCGACCAGGCAATAGAGACAGCCCGCACTCAGGCCGCACAGTCCCACGAGGACTTCATCACCCTGTTCGCCGCCGCATTCGAGCAGATTGCTCCCAACCAGAGACTCTCCTTCGACATCGACCTCGACAAGCTCAGCGGTGACGTCAAGAACAAGTCAAAGGCTACCAACGAAGAGATTATCGACCTTCTCAAGGCAGAGGCCTCCAGCGCCATCGACAACGCCTACAACGTAGTCGAACGCCGTGTGAACCAGTTCGGTGTGGCTCAGCCCAACATCCAGAAGATTGCCCGTACAGGTCGTATCCTTGTCGAACTTCCCGGTGTGAAGGAGCCTGAACGTGTCCGTAAGCTTCTCCAGGGAACCGCTTCCCTTGAGTTCTGGCAGACCTATACATATCAGGAAATCGCTCCATATCTCCAGCAGCTCAACGAAGAGATTCGCCTCCAGAATGAAGCTCTGAAGTCTGAGGAAGGTCAGGCAGAAACAGCGAAGGCGGAAGGCAAGGCTGACGGAATCGAAGCGGCTCTCGACGCACAGCTCGCTGCCTCCACCGAGGAGAATGCCGCGGCTGACGCAATGGCCGCTGCAAATCCCCTGTTCAGCAAGCTTCAGCCTCTGGGCGGCAACAGCGCCTGCATAGGTATCGCCCGCGCCCGCGACATAGCTCAGATTGACGAATGGTTCAAGACCAGCAAGATAGCTTTCCCCAGCGATTTCATACCCGCCTGGACATTCAAGCCCTCATCCTATACAGGCCAGCCTGACACCTACGAACTGGTTGCTCTCAAGAGCGTGGCAGGCAAGGGTGCAGTCCTCGACGGAGGTGTAATCACTTCAGCACGAGTCAACTACAACCAGATTAACGGTGCGGCTGAGGTAAGTATGACGATGAACGGAACCGGTTCTGCAAAATGGGAAGTCATCACCGAGCAGAATATCGGACGTCAGATAGCAATCGTGATGGACGGGCAGGTCTATTCATATCCCAATGTCCAGAACAAGATTGCGGGCGGAAGCTCACAGATTACAGGTAACTTCACACAGGCTGAGGCCGAGGACCTTGCAACGGTTCTCAAGTCCGGTAAGCTCTCCACTCCCGCACGTATCGTCCAGGAGCAGGTGGTAGGTCCTTCACTCGGTAGCGCATCCATCAAGTCCGGTATGATATCCTTCATCATAGCATTCATCTGTGTGCTGATATTCATGCTGGTATTCTACCGCCGTGCAGGTTTTGCGGCCGATGTCGCGCTGCTGTGCAACGTGCTCTTCCTCTTCGGAGCTCTCGCTTCGTTCGGGACGGTCTTCACCCTCTCAGGTATTGCAGGTCTCGTGTTGACGATGGGTATGGCAGTTGATGCCAACGTCATCATCTACGAGCGTGTCAAGGAGGAAATCCGCGCCGGCAAGGCAATCCGCCTTGCAGTGAGCGATGGTTTCAAGAACGCATACAGCGCCATTATCGACGGTCAGCTAACCACAATGCTGACAGGTCTCATCCTCTTCTTCTTCGGAAGCGGTTCAATCAAGGGCTTCGCAGCCGTACTGGTAATAGGTATCATCACTTCAGTGCTCTCTTCAATCTTCATCCCGAGACTGATTTTCGAGCGCCGTCTGTCAAAGAACAAGGATATCACCTTCGACTCCCCTGCAACCCGCGACTTCCTGCAGCATACGACAATCGACTTCATCGGCAAGAAGAAATGGTCTTACATCATTTCCGGTGTCATCTGCGTAATCTGCCTTGTCTCCTGCTTCACCAAGGGCTTCTCTCTCGGTGTCGATTTCAGCGGAGGACGTACCTATACAGTCCGTTTCGACCAGCCGACAACGCCTGAAGAGGTCCGTGCCGCCATTATACAGGAGTTCGGCGAAGCAGCGGAGGTCAAGCAGTTCGGTGGATCCTCACAGATGAGAATCACCACTTCCTACAAGGTTGACGAACTGAGCACCGAGGTTGACCACGAGATTGAAGCCAAACTTTACAGCGCTTTGAAAGACAAGTTTGCAACGAGCCTTACTCTGGAGGATTTCACTTCAACTCTCGAGAATCCGAACGGTATCGTCAGCAGTGACCGTGTGGATGCATCCATCGCATCCGAGATGCAGCGTGACGCCGTCATCGCGGTGATCCTCGCCCTGATTGCAATCTTCGGTTACATCGCAATCCGATTCAAGAACTGGACTTGGGGTCTTGGCGGTGTGACTTCTCTGGTCCACAACGCAATCATCGTAATCGGCTTCTACTCGATCTTCACGGGTATCCTTCCTTTCACCCTTGACGTTGACCAGACCTTCATCGCAGCGGTTCTTACAATCATCGGTTACTCTATCAACGATAACGTGGTTATCTTCGACCGTATCCGCGAATACAGGACTTTGTATCCCAAGCGTGAGCTCAGGCAGAACGTGAATGACGCGCTCAATGCGACACTCTCCCGTACAATCAACACGTCACTGACAACATTGCTTGTACTTGTGTCAATCGCCATCTTCGGCGGTGAAAGCATCCGCGGCTTCTCAGTTTCTCTTGCACTCGGTGTCTGCGTCGGTACATACGCTTCCATCTTTATCGGAACACCGGTTATGTACGACCTCTACACCCGCAAGGCCGCCAAGAAAGCAACCAAGTAGCCATCAGGCAACCAAGAAATTTTCGTACAGACGCGAATCACTCGCGTCTGTACGAATTTTATTCCAGCAGGGAAATGGCTGAGGCCTTCCTCTCTTCTGTAATCCGGGCGTAAATCTGGGTCACTTTCACGTCGCTGTGACCGAGCAGTTCCTTCACGTCATAGATGCTCGCCCCCTTTGTGACAAGCATTGTGGCGAAGGAGTGGCGTCCCGAGTGGGAAGAGATATTCTTCTCTATTCCGCAACGCCGGGCGATAATCTTCAGATTGGAGTTGACGATGCCCGTGGCGGAGCAGATTGCTTTGTCAAAGGCGAATGCGAGGGCAGAGGAGGTGTTGTGCGGGTGAAGAAAGGGAAAGACATATTTGTCGGGAGTGCTGAACAGGTCGCGGTAGGATTCCAGAACTTCCATAACCTTTCGCGTGAGGGGGATGGAAATTCGGCGGGAGGTCTTGTGCATTGTCAGACAGATGGTTCGTCCGTTATAATCCGCCCATTTCAGAGAAAGGATGTCGCCGATTCTCAAGCCGGTGTAACACTCCACGAAAAAGACGTTCCGGCTATGCCACAAGGGTGAACCCTTTTTGAGCCGGAGAGCCATTATCCTTTCGATTTCAGTCTCTTCCAAAAAGCATCTTTCGGTCTGCTTTCGGCTGAAATGCATTTTCAAAAAAGGATTTTCCCCCTGATTCATCCACTGGCAGGATTCATAAATGTCATTCACCAGCTTGCTGAAGATTTTCATACATTCGGTGACGGTATTGTGGCTGTTGCCTACAGTGAAAACCAGAAAATCCTCGAACTGCTTGATGAATAGAGGATTGATTTCATTTACCGGGAGTGCCGCCTGAGGGTGAAACCGGTGCATCTTTCCCTGCAGGGCCCTCACGGAGCGAAAAGAGGAGTAGCGGTTTTCCTTTTCAAGAAAGGCAAGGGTGGAGGAAAGATGTGAAAAAAAATCCGGTGCAGACTGGCTTGCATCGGATTTCTTTGTAATCTGCACGGAGACGTTGTGGTCCCGGTGCGAGAAAGAGAGGGATAGATTCATAGTGCTTTCAGTTTTTCCTGAAGTATCCCGGTGGTCTCTTTCATATTGAAATTATTGAACAGTTTGACAAGATAATAATAGGTGGAGGCGCAGGTGTCGAAAGATTTCTTGTCGAGCAGGTCGTCCTCCCCGGGCCCGGTTTTCTCTGACAGAAGCTTCATCAGGGACAGTGTCTCGTCCGCGAATGCCAACCCTATCTCGTTTGCTTTATCCTTCTCTCCGATGCGGAGATACCCTTCAATTATCGAAAGCATCGTCCACTCGTTGATACTTCTCAAGGTAGCGATATTATAAGGGAAATTCCTCTGCGGCAGGACCTCGATGCACTTGTCCAGCAGGTCACGGGCCTTGCCGTAGTCTCCTCTTGCAATCATCTGGTCAGCGGCGTTGGAGAACATATCCCTGATGGGGGTCACGGCCCCGAAGGTATATAGGTTCTGGTAATCAACGTGCATAGTGGTGTCTGCCAGAGACTCCAGATGATAGACATTCATCAGGTTGTTGTAGAGAACGTCGGCATCTTTCATCGCGCCGTCCTCTCCTGCAGGTTTTGTGTAGGGCATCAACTTGTAGCAGAAGCCGTCGTATTGGAGATAATCTTCAATTCCCAGATCGGTCTCCGAGCGGGAGACGAAGCAGAACGGGCGGCTCCAGTCATAATTGGCCAGAATGTCAAGTATGATAAGATTGAATTTCGTGAGATGTTTCGGCTTGATCTCTATGATGATGCTGTCCTGAATGAGGTGTGCGTTTTCGGGTTTGACGATTCCGGAGGTGACGGCATTTGCCTTGTTGACCTTCAGAATCACCTTTTTAGAGGGAAGAAAATCATTTCCACCCTGTGTCAGGTATTTGGGATTGCGGAACACGGAGATTGCATCGGATGCGAGTATCGGATAGTCGAAGGCTTCGATTACCGGCACATAGTCATTTGTCCCGTAGAGATATTGTTTTCTGTCGATTGAGATGGGAACAGGGTCGCTTTCATAGAAACGCTGCTTCATCTGGTCGATATACCAGTCCGTGCTCAGCAGGCTGGAGTTGATGATTCTCACGTCTGTGCGGATGCCTTCAACTTCCTGTGCATACCAGAGAGGGAAGGTGTCGTTGTCGCCGTGCGTCACTATCATCGCGTTTTGCCCACAGGTGTTGAGGTAGTTGTATGCAAGGTCTCTGGCGGTGTAGCGGCCGCTGCGGTCGTGGTCGTCATAGTTTTCGCACCCCATCAGGACCGGGGCGACGAGTCCGAGGGCAACAGCCACTGAAGCCGCTGCGAGGGAGCCCCGCCTCTTTGTCAAGGATTCCAGACGGTTCTGCAGGGCAATGACGCTGAGTCCTATCCAGATGGTGAAAACATAGAAAGAGCCGGCGTATGCATAATCCCTCTCCCTTACCTGGAAGGGGGGTTGGTTGAGATATACCACGATGGCCAGACCGGTGAGAAGGAACAGCAGTCCTGTCACCCAGGTGCTCTTTCCGTCATGTTTCAGCTGGAAGAAGAGCCCGATCAGTCCGAGAATCAGAGGTATGAAGAAATAGTGGTTCTTGGAGCGGTTGTTCACCAGATAGTCCGGGCCTGCGCTCTGGTCGCCCAGACGGGCGGTGTCTATGAATTTGATGCCGCTCTCCCAGTTGCCGTTCAGCAGGTCTCCCGGGACCTGCCCGTGGAAATCGTTCTGCCTTCCCACGAAGTTCCACAGGAAGTAGCGGACATACATATAATTGACCTGATAGTCGAAGAAGAACTTCAGGTTGTCGATGAAACGCGGCATCTGGAAGTTCTGTGCGGACCCGTTCACCATTGCACGCCTGTTGGTCATCTCAGTGCAGTAGCCCATATAGAAGTTCTTGTAACTCTCCTCGTAGCCGTTCCACATTCGGGGGAAGAACATCTTTACGGATGAGGGGTAGGAGGCATCCACGTTGACCGTCTCGTAATATTTTCCGTCAAGAGGGGTGTAGTAGGTCGTTTCATTCACTTCACAGGGGGAGGTGAAGGCCTGCCCCATAAGGATAGGGTTCTTGCCGTACTGCTCCCTGCCCAGATATCTGATGAGAGTATATGGATTGTCAGGCTGATATTCATTGGTCGGAGTGCCCGCGCAGGAGCGGATAATCGTGATGGCGAAAAGGGAGTAACCGATGACAATGGTGGTGAAGCAGAGCAGTGCCGTATGAAGTACGGCTTTATCCTTTTTCCTGAGAAGATGCAGTCCCCAGAAGCACAGCACGAACAGCAGGACCATAAAGAAGGCCGCGCCGCTGTTGAACCCCAGTCCGAATCCGTTTACGAAGAGACGGTCGAACCCGGCGGCAATTCTCGGAAGATAGGGGATGATGCCGAAAAGAATCACTGCCAGAATCACTCCGGAAAGGCAGAGGACTCCGAAGGCTTTCCAAAAAGTGACTGGTTTCTGCGTCTTCCTGAAGTAGTAGATGAAAACGATTGCGGGGATTGTCAGCAGGTTGAGCAGGTGAACCCCGACGGAGATACCCATAAGGAAGCATATCAGGACAAGCCATCTGTTGGCGTAAGGCCGGTCGGCATCCTCGTCCCATTTGAGGATTGCCCAGAAAACGATTGCCGTGAAAAGGGAACTCATTGCATAAACTTCACCCTCCACAGCGGAGAACCAGAATGTGTCGGAGAAGCAGTAGGCCATCGAACCTGCCACTCCCGCCCCGAAAAGGCTCACGACGTCGGCTTTTGTGAGAGTCCTCTCACGGCTTGCGAAAATCTTGCACCCCAGCAGGACGATTGTCAGATAGAGGAAGAATATGGTCAGGGAGGAACATATCGCGCTCATCGCATTGACAGCGACAGCGGCGTGCTCCTTATCCGCAAACAGCGTGAAAATATGGGCGAAAAGGTTGAATGAGGGGTTCCCGGGCGCGTGACCGACCTCCAATTTGTAGGAGGATGCGATGAATTCGCCGCAATCCCAGAAACTTGTTGTCGGCTCGATGGTGGAGAGATAGACCGCAGATGACAGGGCGAATACCACAATCGCCACTATCCGGTTTATTTTCGTAAACTTTTTTCTGTCCATACTTTTCAAAAGAGTTTTTAACTTACAAATATAATCTTTTATGTCTAACTTTGCGAAAAATAGGGAGCAAACAATGGACCATCTCTGGCAGGGCAGTGATTTTCCCCTGTACGGCATATTCGGAACTGCGGACGCCACGCAGCCGGTTGGGACAGTCATATTTCTGGCTGTGACGGTTTTTTTTGCCATCCTGCTGCACAGAATACTGGTTGAGGGATGGGTTTGCTCCGCCCAGATGCTTTTCAACAATATCAGGAGGAGGGATATCTTCCAGAACGACAACAAGACATCCGCCATCAGGCTATCCTTCATATTTTCGGCCGTCATCTATTCTGTGGCCGTCTCTTCCGTAGCAGCGGAGACCGCTTCTTTATGGAAGGTTATGGCCGTTTTGTTGTCTGTCTTGATTTTCAAAGAGATAGTATTAACAATAATCGTTTGGTTCTTCGGAAGGAAAAAGGAGATGAAGATGTTGAAGGCCATAGCGGTCTCCACGTTCTCCATTATCGGGCTGGCCTCTTCCCCTGTTGCCCTCCTCTCTGTTTTCAATCTGCAGGACGTCCGCCTGGCAGTCGTTCTGTACCTCGGAGCCGGACTTGTTCTGCTCTTTACAGTTTATCTGAAAAACGCTCATAAAATTTTAATTTCATCAGGATTTTCACTTTTTTATTCAATTTTGTATCTTTGCGTCCTTGAAATTCTGCCGATATGTGTGGCGGTTAAAGCAGTGGTATCGTAAATGGCACTTAAGAACATACTAATTTCACAACCTCTTCCGACAGGGACATCCCCCTACAATGACATAGAATCCAAATATGGAGTGAAAGTGGATTTCCAGCCTTTCTTCCGTGTGGAGGGGGTGAGCAGAAGGGATTTTGTATCACAAAGAATAGAAGTCCTCAACTATACCGCGGTTGTCTTTTCGTCAAAGATGGCAATTGATTCCTATTTCTCCCTTTGCGAGCAGACCAGGACCGTTGTGCCGGAGACTATGAAATATTTCTGCCAGAGCGAGGCGATTGCCCTCTATCTTCAGAAATACATTGTCTATCGCAAGCGCAAGATATTTTTCGGAAACGGGACGCTTCAGTCCGTTATGGATCTGATAGGCGTCAAGCACAAGGGTGAAAACTTCCTCATCGCCTGCACCGATGCTTTGAAGCCGGAGGTGGGCAAACTCTTCGACAAGGCGAAACTCAGGTACGGAAGCGTTGTGCTGGTGCGTACCGTCAACAATGACCTTAAGGATCTGGACCTTTCAAAGCACCAGATGGTGGTCTTCTACAGCCCCAATGACATCAAGTCCCTGCAGGAGAATTTTCCCGGTTTCATCCAGGGAGATATGCTTTTTGCCACTTACGGAGCCTCCACTGCCAAGGCTATGGAGAAAGCCGGCCTGAAGGTCGAAATATCGGCCCCCACACCCGAAGCCCCTTCGATAGCTCAGGCTCTGACCCTGTATCTGTCATCAAAATAAGCCGTTATGCGCCGCAGCCGGATACTGTCCGTTCTCAACAGCGGTTCCACGTTGGTGAATTTTCCTTTCAGGGTGCATTTCCGGGAAGGAGAGGGGGAGATAGCCATATCCGTACCCAAGCGCAGTTTCAAGCGTGCGGTGAAGAGGAATCTTCTGCGCAGGAGGATAAGGGAGGCCTGCAGGCTTCATATCGGAGAGTGTCCCGGGGCGGAGAAGTTCGATATGCTGATAATCTATCTGTCAAAGGAAATAGAAGAATATAAAGTCATCGAGTCGAATGTCGCTGCACTCCTTAAGAAAATTGGCGGTATGGCTTCCGATAAAGCTGATTAGGTTCTATCAGATCTGCATCTCCCCATATCTGGGGCAGAATTGCAGATATACTCCGACCTGTTCGGCATACGCGGTTGAAGCCCTTCGCAAACACGGTCTCTTCAAGGGAACCTGTCTCGCTGTGTGGAGGATTCTGCGTTGCAGTCCGTGGGGAGGCTCCGGCTATGACCCGGTTCCGTAAAAGTCGCGAATTATGATGACGCTCAGGGAGAAAGTCGAGAATCTTCCCCACGAACCGGGGGTTTACCGCTATCTGGACAGTAGCGGCACCATCATCTATGTCGGAAAAGCCAAGGATTTGAAAAAGAGGGTGTCGCAGTACTTCCGTCCTACGGAGCAGCTGGACCGCAAGACTCAGGCTCTGGTGGAGCACATAGCGGATTTGAGATATACCGTGGTGGAGACTGAGGAGGACGCTCTTCTTCTGGAGAACAACCTCATCAAGCAGCTTCAACCTCATTATAATATCCTTCTCAAGGACGACAAGACCTATCCCTGGATTGTCATCCGCAACGAGCGTTTCCCCAGAGTGGAGATGACCCGCCGCTATCTCAAGGACGGTTCCAGATACTACGGACCGTATGCCAGTTCGCAGAGAGCAAGGTCCCTGCTCAATCTTATCTCAAACCTCTACAGGCCAAGGACCTGCTCCCACTCTCTGACTGAAGAGGCTGTGAAGTCGGGAAAAATCCGTCCCTGTCTCAATGCCCATCTCGGAAGATGCGAAGCAGTCTGCTCGGCGGAGAGCACTCTTTCCGAGGAGGAGTATATGTCTCGGGTGGAGGAGATTGACAATCTTCTCAGGGGGCATACCCGCAGCTTGATGTCCGAATGCAGGAGAAAAATGTCGGAGGCTGCCGCTAATCTCCGGTTCGAGCAGGCGCAGCAGTGGAAGGAGAGGCTTGCCCTGCTTGAGGCCCATCACGAACAGGTGAAGTCATCCGGACACGGCATAGTCGATATGGAGACCTTCAAACTGCTTAAGCCGAAGGAGTTGCCTCGTAGAATCGAAAAATCGCAGAAGGTTATGGAGCAGTTGAGGGATGATCTCGGGATGACGGACCTTCCCAGACACATCGAGTGCTTCGACAACTCCAATATACAGGGGACCAACCCCGTTGCGGCCTGTGTGGTCTTCAGGGATGCGCTCCCTTCAAAGAAGGACTACCGCCATTATCTGATAAAGACGGTGGTCGGGGCCAACGACTACGCCTCGATGAAGGAGGTGGTCAACAGGCGCTATTCCCGTCTCCTTTCGGAGGGGGAGTCCCTCCCTCAATTGGTTGTAATCGACGGTGGCAAGGGTCAGCTGCGTTTCGCGCTGGAGGCCTTGACCGAGCTTGGCATCAGGGACCGGATGTTTGTGGTAGGTCTCGCCGAAAGACTTGAGGAACTGATTATTCCCGGTGACCCGACTCCCCTGTGGCTTGACAGGAACTCCTCTTCCCTGCGTGTCCTGATGCATATCAGGGATGAAGCCCACCGTTTCGGCATCACCCACCACCGCGCGCGACGCAGTGCCTCCCAGATTCAGAGCGAACTGAGGTCCATCCCCGGAGTCGGGCCTGCCACCGAGGCGAAACTGCTCAGGAAATTCAAGTCCGTCAAGCGGATAAAGGAGGCATCGGAGGAGGAACTGGCAGGAGTTGTCGGTTCGGCATTGGCCCGAAAAATAAAGGGTTAGAGTCCGGCGCTCATCACGAATTTGAAGGAGTTTCTTCCTTCGCCCGTTCTGGCATACTGCACGCCGAGCTTCAGCCCGAAGCCGAAACGGAAGAGATGGAGATCCACCATAAACTTCGTACCGAACGAATACTGAAGAGGTTTCCCCTTTTCGACCAGTTCTCCCTTAGAGTTGACGGCAATGTCGGAGTTGTTTATTGCCACGTCGGCGAAGGGCACCAGTATGAGCCGCTGCAGGAAGAAGAAGAAGGTGTGGAAACCGTCAATCTTGCCGTAGATGGGGATTGCGTAATCCGCCGAGAATTTGTGATAGTCGGTCAGAATGGCATTGTCATATCCGCGCACCGGGTCTGCAAGGTTATCGAGATAGGCAAACGGGAAGTCGTTCATCTGCTTCTGCATCGTCCACTCCAGTCTCAGTCCCTGCACGTCGTTGAATCCGGGGAGATAACCATAGACATTCGAATAGAACAGCTTTCCAAGGGCATTGTGGCGTCCGATTGAGGAGGCGTAGTTGAGATCCACACCCCATCCCACGCGGGGCATCAGCCGTGCAGTGGGCTCGCTCACCATCTGGTAGTAACGCAGGTTGAGCAGAAGGCTCTGAGCATTGCGCATTTCCTGACCGTAGGTTGCGATTCTGTCGTTGCAGATATGATATTCCACGTTGGGAATCAGGCCTACGTTCCAGCCTCCGCGGCTCAGGTTGAAGGGGATGTAGGCCTTCGCCGTCAAGTCCATCGAGGGAGACTTCAAAGTATCGACCCTGTAGTTGACGGGAAGTTCCTTCGGCCCCGGATTCAGTTTCTCGTTGAGTCGGGTTATGGTCCTCTCGTGGTCATTGAAGTCGAAGTTCACCTCAAAGACGGGGTAGAGCCCCGAATAGTTGAGATTCACGTGGCCGGCGTGGAAGCCCTTGCGATAGGAGTAACCGGCTATTGCAGAGAGAGTCCCCAGGTCGTTCTGCGACATTACCATCACGCCGGGGGCGGCGATTCTGTCAATCTGCTCCAGACTGAGGGCCATTACACGGTTGATATCGACGTATAGGGGAGCCCAGGAGTGTATGTGTATGCCGTGCAGAAGTTTGCTGTAGCGTTTCGCCGGGATGCTGTCTGCGTATGCGAGATATGCCGAATCCTGCTCGGGCGTGATTTTCGGGGACAATCTTGCGCTCTGTCTTGCGATGGAGTCGGAGATGAGATCTACATATTTATCCTCGAAATCGGCTCTCTTGCGGAAGAGGGAATCCACGGGAGTCGATGCCGCGTTGTAGCCTCTGTGGTCATAGTCGGAATAGTAGAGTTTTCCTCCGCTCACAGTGGGGTGGGTGGTCCCGAATCGGGCGGAAGTGGCCTGCTCCGGTTTGGGATTCTCCCTTGAGGGATCAATCCGATAGACATTGCTCACTCCGTTGAGGTCGGAGATGAACATCAGCTCACCGTTCTCCAGAAGGCTCATATTTCTCAGGGAGGAGTACTGTATCCCGGTGACATCGCTCCATTGACCCTCTTTCAGTCGCATTATGCCCATCCCTTCCGCCTCTTTGACGGCGATGGCGAAGATATCTCCTTTTCCTTCAGGGTCGGTTGCGACAGCTTCACTGATTTGCCAGCCGGTGGGGCAGGCAATTCTTGACTTGACCTCTCCGGTTGAAGCATCTATCAGGACAATGTTCGTATTTGAACCTGTAAGAGGCATATATTCAACGGCTGCCAGAGTGCTTCCGTCCGGTGTGAGTGTCGGGTTGAAGAATCTGGTGCGGGTGGTCAGGTTTGTGATGCGGTTTGCCTTCTCGTCATATTTCCGGATGATGGAGGTGCTTTTTATTTCCCACCTCGGGTCCGGAACAATTTCGGAGAAATAGTGATTTCCCTTTCCGTCGGAGACCATACGGCTGGTGGTGGAGGAGAAAGGCCTCAGGTAGTGCTCCTTTCCCGCGGTGTCGATTTTTATCAGGTGCCTTGAATCCTGAAGGCTCACTTTGGTTGCGATTGCACTTCCGTCAAGAGTGGGCAGGACGTTGGTGTAGTTGATGTGATGACGGGGATGCCTCCAGGCCAGCAGGCTGTCGAAATGGCTGTAGGGGGACCTTTCCCTGTAGTCCTGTTCCCATTTTTCGGAAAGGACCTCGGCTGCTTTGTACCAGTTCTGTTTCTGAGTCAGTCCGGATGCATAGCGGTAGCTCCAGTGGCTCACGTCGAAGATTCTCCAGAACCACCACCTCTGCTGCTGCATAATGTCTCCGCTGGTGAAGTAGTTGCCGGAATTGTATCTTGCCATCGATGTGATGACATATCCGTAATTGTATTTGCCCGGAGTGTAGCGGTTGTACGAGACGAATCTCCAGTTGGGCTCGTCCCTGAAATCCCCTTCGTGGAATGCTGTGCGGTAGTACATCAGGAAGTCGGCGCTGCGGCCCCGTCCGCTTTTGGAGAACTCGGTCTCGTTGATTACAGCATCCCCCTCGAACAGGGATCCGCTCGGCTGAAGGCCGATTCCCAATACAATGGACTGTTCTCCTGCAAGATAGGAGATGATTTTATAGAACCCTTTCGTGAAGTGGGCCATCTGTACCACGTGCCTTCCTTCGTGCAGGGCCAGACTCAAGTCCCAGTTCTGTGCGTAGAGGGGGGTGGCTTCAGGTGTGGAGAAGACATCCACCCTTCTTGGAGCCCACGCCACGGTGGCGTTGCTGTTCACCTGATACGGGTGCAGGATTACAGGCACCTTCGGGGGCTCGATGTGGGCGGTTGACATATTGAGTTCTCGCGTGGATTCGAACAGATACATATATCTGCGGGCAAGGCTGTCGGCCTGCTTCGGGTAGATGACCCTGTAGTGCTCTCCGTCAAGCTGCATCCACTGGATGTTTGCCGGGTCCGCGCCGAGTGTGTAGTACTGTGCAAAAGAAGAGACGCTCATTCCTGTCAGGGCGACAAGAATGACCGTCACTAATCTGCAGATGCGCGAATTCAACATAATCGCGCGAATTTAGTAAAATAAAACGAATTCCCCTATCTGCCGGGCCCCTTTCCTTTATCTTTTCCCGGTCCGTGACCTCTCAGACCGTGTATCATCTTCATCCGGAAATGTTCTTCCGCACAGAAAAATCTGCATACTTTTTCAATCGGGAGGACTTTCTTGAATTTCGGATAATATTCCTGCAGGATTGTCTGTTCGGCACCGAGAGACTTGACGTAGCCGTCGGCATATTCAGTCATCTGCGCTTCTGTAAGAGTCTCTCCCTTCTTTCCGGAGAGAAGTCTGAGACATTTGCCTGTGTTCTTCCTGGCTTCAGAGCAAGCCTTCCAGTATTGGTTATAGACGGGCCAGAAAACCTGTGCCTCTTCGGGGGAGAGGTCGAGTTCGGAGGTGAGGAAAGCTATTTTCTCGGATTGGATTCTCTTTTCCCAATCATCTTGTTGCCTGTTCTGGGCAAGGACGGGAAGTACCGTTGCAAGGCATAAAGCCAATAGTAATGTCCTTTTCATTCCTGTACAAGATAAGATGTTATATGATTGATTGTTATATAGTTATCGACGTAGTTGCCGATATCTTCCTCGCTTGCAAGGATAAAGTCGGTCTCTTCGGTTGCAATCTCTTCGATTCCGGCGAAGAAATCCGCCTCCTGCTGCTCCATCCTTTCGGAAGTGCGGGTGAGGGCCATCACTCCGTATCCTATGCCGAAAATCAGGCCGAACATCGCTGCCATATAGAATGCGGGGCGCAGGACTCTTTTCCAGAAGGGACGGATGTCTCCTCTCTCTTGGGCGGAGATTTTGTCCATAACGGACATTTCCATCTCTTCGAGATATCCTTCAGGCATCCTGAATGGGTTTTCCCTGATGGAGTTGTTGTCCTGAATTTCGTTCATCGTATCCATATTTCCTCTATTTGACTGATTGTCGGTGAAAAAGTTAAAGGCTGCGAGCCTTGAGCCATTCGGTAATCTTGTTATATGCGTGGTGGTAGGAGGCTTTCAGGGAGCCTTCGGTTGAGCCGAGAACCTGTTCCATCTCCTTGTAGGCCATATTGTCGTAATATCTCAGGATGAACACCGCCTTCTGCACAGGGGGAAGTTGGGCAATAGCCTGCTGCAGTGCTGTCTGGGCTGCATCTCCGTCAAAATAGGGATCTTCCGACAGAAAGGTGGTCATCTCCCCCTCCTCGCAGTACTGTTTTCTTCCGTTCAGGAAAGAGATGGTTTCATTCACTGCTATGCGGTAGAGCCAGGTGTAGATGCCGGCTTCGCCCCTGAAGGAGTCAAAGGATTTCCAGGCTTTCAGAAAGGTGTTCTGGAGACAGTCGTCCGCATCGGCGTGGACTGTCACCATCCGTCGTATCGTCCAATATAGCCTTTCGCCATATTTCCGTACTATGAGGCGGAAGGCCTCCTCCCGGTTGCCGTTTCTGTAAAGGTCAATGATTTTAGCGTCTTCCATCAAGCAGTTCCAGCGCAGCAGACAGGATATGCTCTGAGTCGAGGCCGTACTTGCTCATCAGTTCTGCGGGCTTGCCGCTCTGTCCGAATCGGTCATCCACGGCGACAAAGCGCATCGGGACAGGATTTGTGCGGGCCAGTACTCCCGCCACCGCCTCTCCCAGACCACCGGCGATGAGGTGCTCTTCCGCAACGACGACTCTTCCTGTCTTGGCTGCAGATTCTTTGACTGCTTCCGTGTCCATAGGTTTAATCGTGTGGATGTTGAAAAGATCCACTCCGATTCCCTTCTCTTCCAGAGCCTTCGCGGCCTGGATGGCTTCCCAGACGAGATGTCCGTAAGAAAGAATTGTAATGTCTTTTCCGTCAGAAAGTTTCTGAGCCTTGCCGATTTGCAGGGGTGCTCCCGCTTCGGTGAAATTCGGGACGCTCGGGCGGCCGAAGCGAAGATAGACAGGGCCTTTCCACTGTGCTGCGGCGATTGTTGCGGCGACGGTCTGGTTGTAGTCACAGGGGCAGAGCACCGTCATCCCCGGAAGCATACGCATTATTCCCACGTCCTCCATTGTCTGGTGGGTCGCTCCGTCCTCTCCCAGAGTGATTCCCGCGTGGGACCCCGCAATCTTGACGTTGGTGTTGGAGTAACAGACGGATTGCCGTATCTGGTCGAGGATTCGCGCGGTGGCGAAATTAGCGAAAGCGCCGATGAAGGGGATATACCCCCCGATGGCCATACCCGCGGCCATACTTACCATATTCGCCTCGGCGATTCCGCACTGGAAGAAGTGTTCGGGGAACTCCGCGGCGAAAGCGTCCATCTTGACGGACCCTGTCACGTCAGCTGCCATCGCCACCACTTTACCGTTACGGCGGCCCGCTTCCAGAAGGCCCACTCCGAAACCGGATCTTGTATCCTTGTTGCCTTGATTGATATACTCTTTCATACTAAAAATCTCCTATCGTTTCTTCAAGTTGCTTCATTGCCTCTTCGCACTGTTCCTGTGAGGGATTCTTTCCGTGCCACTTATGGGTTCCGGCCATAAAATCGACGCCGTGTCCCATCTCCGTGTGGAAAAGAATCATTATCGGCTTGCCTTTCCCCCTTGCGTCCAGCGCCTCGGCGAAGGCATTTTCGATTGAGGAGAAATCGTGCCCGTCCGCCTCAATGACGTGCCATCCGAAGGCGTTCCAGCGGACGCCAAGTTCGTTTATCCCTCCGACACTTTCAATTCGCCCGTCAATTTGCTGGTGGTTGTAGTCTGTCATCGCTATGAGGTTGTCAGCCTTGTGGTGAGCGGCTACCATAGCCGCCTCCCAAATCTGGCCTTCCTCGCTTTCACCGTCTCCCACAAGCACATATACCGAACGGTCATCCCCGCTGAGCTTTTTGGCAAGTGCAGCTCCCAGAGCCACGGAGAGACCTTGCCCGAGGGAACCTGCAGACTGGTTAACCCCTTCTACACCCCATTCCACGCTGGGGTGACCCTGCAATCGGGAGCCGAAGCGGCGGAAAGTCGCAAGTTCGCTCACGGGGAAATATCCCCTCCTTGCCAGAACGCTGTAGAGTACCGGCGAGATATGACCTGCCGAGAGGAAAAACATATCCAGCCCTTTCCCGGAGCGTTTCCAGGTCTCAGGGGTGACGTTCATCTGTTTGAAAAAGAGCCAGGTGAGGATGTCGGCGCTGCTCAGGGATCCGCCCGGATGCCCGGAAGCGGCCGCAGTGACCATTCTTATGATATCTCTCCTTACCTGCGAGGCAATCTGTGCCGGAGTGAATTCTTTTGTCATAATCGTGTGATTTGTATGACAAAGATAATCATTATCTTTGCGGCAGGAAACCGAAATGGTATGAAAAACATAAGAAATTTCTGCATTATCGCCCACATCGACCACGGAAAGAGTACTCTTGCCGACAGGATGCTGGAACTGACCGACACCCTTGAAAAGCGCGAGATGGAGGCTCAGGTTCTCGATTCCATGGATTTGGAGAAGGAGAAGGGCATAACTATCAAGAGCCACGCCATACAGATGGAGTACAACTACAAGGGGGAGAAGTACATACTCAACCTCATCGATACTCCGGGCCACGTCGATTTTTCATACGAGGTCTCCCGTGCCATCGCCTCCTGCGAGGGGGCTCTTCTTGTTGTCGATGCCACTCAGGGAGTTCAGGCCCAGACCATTTCCAATCTCTACCTCGCCATCGAGCACGACCTTGAGATTATCCCGGTCCTGAACAAGATAGATATGGATGCAGCGATGGTGGATGTGGTGCGTGACCAGGTGGTCGATCTTCTGGGTTGTGATCCCGACGACGTCCTTCTGGCTTCCGCACGTACGGGAGAGGGGGTTGGTGCAATCCTCGATGCTCTTGTAGAGCGTATTCCCGCTCCGAAGGGAGACCCTCAGGCTCCTCTGCAGGCCCTGATATTCGACTCCGTGTTCAACAGTTTCCGTGGAATCATTGCCTATTTCAAGGTTGTCAACGGTTCGGTAAAGGCCGGAGACAGGGTGAAATTCGTCAATACTGGCAGAGAATACACTGCGGATGAGGTCGGAGTGCTGAAGATGAAGCTCTGTCCTACAGGGGAGATTCCTTGCGGTTCAGTTGGTTACATAATATCCGGAATCAAGAGTGCCGTTGAGGTGAAAGTGGGTGATACCATCACCCATCTGGAGAAGCCCTGTGCAGCGGCGATAGCGGGATTCGAGGATGTGAAGCCGATGCTTTATGCCGGAATGTTCCCCGTCACGGCTGACCAGTACGAGGACCTTCGCGCCTCTCTGGAGAAGTTCCAGCTCAACGATGCATCCCTGGTCTTCGAGCCGGAAAGTTCCCTTGCCCTCGGGTTCGGATTCCGCTGTGGTTTCCTCGGTCTGCTCCATATGGAGATTGTTCAGGAGAGGTTGTTCAGGGAGTTCGATATGGATGTGGTGACGACCGTCCCGAACGTCTCGTACAAAGTATATACGACTCAGGGCGAGTGTCTTGACGTACACAATCCTTCCGGGCTTCCCGCCCCGACGCTGATTGACCATATCGAGGAGCCCTTCATTCAGGCGCAGATAATCTCCAAGTCCGAATTCTACGGGCCGATTATGAAACTCTGCCTTGACAAGAGGGGAATCCTCAAGAACGAGCACTATATCTCTGCGGACAGGATAGAACTGACATACGAGATGCCTCTTTCCGAGATTGTGTTCGACTTCTACGACAAGCTCAAGTCCATCTCCAAGGGCTATGCCTCCTTCGACTATCATATCATCGGTTTCCGTGATGCCAAACTTGTCAAGCTCGATATTCTTCTCAACGGTGAACCTGCCGATGCCCTTTCGACCCTGATACATCAGGACCACGCCTACGACTTCGGACGAAAAATCTGTGAGAAGCTCAAGGAACTCATCCCCCGTCAGCAGTTCGACGTGGCGATTCAGGCTGCAATCGGTGCCAAAATCATCGCCCGTGAGACTGTCCGCCAGGTCCGCAAGGACGTGACCGCCAAGTGCTACGGAGGTGACATCACCCGCAAGCGCAAACTTTTGGAGAAGCAGAAGGCCGGAAAGAAGCGTATGCGTCAGATCGGACAGGTCGAGGTCCCCCAGAGTGCCTTTATGGCCGTCCTCAAGATTGATTGATATCTGAAAATCTGTTTGAAAACTATACGGCTATACCAGTTTTCAGGATGTCTTCGTATAGTGGAGAAGGATGAATTTCTTCAATCAATACCGGTTCAATGAGAGTGTTCACATCCATTGTGATACGCCAAAGATGTGCAGATGCAGAAAGGTAATCCCCATTGACGTGGGGGACAACGACAGCAATGTCAATATCACTATCCGGGCGAGCGCACCCTTTGCTGTATGAGCCGTAAAGATAAACTTTTGCAGGGCCGATAGCAGCAACCACAGCTCGCTTGTACTGTCTGGCTATATTTACAGCTTTTCTTTTATCCATACCTGCAGTTTTTTTGTTCTATCTATCAATATCCTACATCGTTCCTCCGATAAGGCGTCCGCAAGGGATTGTTTGTATGAAGGATACCTTGATTCGATATTCAAAGGCATTATTTCGCTGATGAACAACTTCTGTTCCTCATCCATAAGAGAGTTCAGCCCACAACTTTGAGCTATATTTATTAAATTATGGGAAACAGGACTTGGATTTTCGATTCTGCTGCACCAAAAGGCTTTGAAAATTTTTTCTATCGTTTGATGGCACATAAATCCTACATACAGCCAACGGCCTGTCTGGAACATCGCTTCAGCTGTTTCCAAATCATAGTCAGAAAGTTCTGTCCAATATTTTACCTTATCCAAATTCATCATTACAAAAATATCAAATATTATGACGAAGACAAAAAGGAGGCCGACAATTTTTGGTCGGCCTCCTCGATTTAGGTAAGAAAGTCATTGATAAAATACTATTCGTAGCACTTCTTCACGAAGGGAGCGCTCTTGAGGTAGTCTGCGCTGATGCGGCAGGTCTCGATGATATCACCTACGCCTGAACCTTCCATCTCAACGATATAGCCTTTTGCTCCGGCTACGTCGAAGTTCTTGAAGATTGCATCGAAGCCCACCATACCGCTCTGTCCGATCTCGGTGTAGTCCTTGATGTGGAGCAGCGCGAAGCGGCCGGGATTCGCCTTGAAGTAGTTGACGGGGCTCACGTGTCCGTTGACAGCCCAGTAAACGTCCATCTGGAAGAATACGTACTGAGGGTCGGTGTTCTCGAGCATAAAGTCATAGATGACCTTGTCCTCAATCTTGTTGAATTCGTGGCTGTGGTTGTGATAACCGAATTTCAGACCGGCTTCCTTGCAGAGCTTGCCCACTGCGTTGAAATAGTCGCAATAGACTTTCAGCCCTTTGAGGTTGTCGGGAACGTCGAATCCGGGAACAACGACATAAGTCATACCCGCGGCTACGTGTGCGGGGATGGCTTTCTTCCACCATTCGAGAGACTCGGAGAAGTTGCCTGTGGCGACCTCCTTGTCTGACAGGTTGTGTCCTGTGTGGGAGGAACGGACCTTCAGCCCCGCAGCCTCGACGTCAGCCTTGAACTGCTTTGGAGCCACTCCGTAGAAATGTTCGCCGTCAAAGTTTGCGGCTTCCACGTAGGTATATCCGAGGTCGGCGACCTTCTTGAGAACTTCAGCCTGATTCTTTGCATAATTCTCAGAAGAACCTATCAGTTCGCGCAGGGAATAGAGCTGGATGCCTATCTCCTTGTCCTGGGCCTGAGCGCAGCACTGGTGTCCCTCCTTGCACTGCCCGTCCTTGCACTGATGGTCTTTGTTGCCGCAGCACTCGTTACCTGCCTTGTTTCCGCAGGATGCAATTGTCAGAACGGCCATTGCCAGTAAAAATATCCTTTTCATTATTCGTAGATTTTTACGCGGACGTTGCGGAACCAGACGTCATCACCGTGATCCTGGAATCCGATGTATCCTTCGTGGTTTTCACCGCCGCAGTTGTTGAGGAGTTCAAATGCGAGAGGCCAGTCTTTCTGGCTGAACTTGGAAGCCTGAAGCATATCGGTCCATTTCTGGGTCCAGAGGTGATACTCGAGGACGTTGACGTCATTCTGGTAGTGAACAACGGTTCCCTGATAAACCATAACCTTGGCCTTGTTCCATTCTCCGTAAGGATTCTGGTTCTGAGGATTTGCGGGAATCATATCATACAGTGAGGCAGACTGGCGGTTGCCGTCCTTACCCATCTTTGCATCGGGGTGGTTGGCGTTGTCAAGAACCTGGAATTCGGGGCAGGAGATGTAGATAGGCTCAAAGACCTTCTGTCCGTCGTGCTCGGAAGTAACCTCCTGAGCGAGGTAGAAGATACCGGAGTTTCCACCCTTTGAAATCTTCCATTCGAGTTCCATCTCGAAATTCTTGAACTTCTTGGCGAAGATAAGGTCGCCGCCGTCACCTTCCTGGGCTTCTCCTCCGCCGGTGCCGTTGAATTTGATGCAACCGTCTTCAAGAGTCCATTTTGAAGGGACATAGTCCTTGCCGTAGCCTCTCCAACCCTTGAGTGAAGAGCCGTCAAAAATCACGTAATAACCGTCCTTGTCAACGGGGAATTCGCTCAGGTCAACCTGAGGCGCGTTTACAACTTCGTAGGCGGGAACAGCGCTCTCTGCGGGAGCCTGTGATGCCTTTTTGTTGCCACAGGATGTCATACAAACCATAATTGCAAGAGTGGCAATAAGAAAAACAGTTTTTTTCATAGGTTAAATTTGTTGATTGTTTTATCTGGGCATTTCGGGAAGAGACCAACCTTCACGATAGTGATGCTTGATCAATTCTTCTGCAAAGGCGTTTGCATCCACGGGGTCCGTCCACTTCTTGTCGAAAGAGGGGTGACCGTCCGTTACGTGGAAGCCGTCTTCGATGACTGACTGGATTGTCGCATCCTTGGGGATGTTGGTGAAGCGCATATTCTCACCGTCCCACTCAAGTTCGCGGTTGAGGCTCTGGAGTCTCACGGCGAGAACACCCATAACCACCATTTCGTTGAGAGGACCTGCCTCGCTGAAGTCAGAAGCGCTCTTCACGCGTACTGAAGGATCTTCCTTGCAGGCGCGTACCCAGTCCATCTGGTGAGAGGTCTCGACCTTGCGGAGAACATCGGGAACTTCGGGGTTGCGTCCTGATACGAGGTAGGGACGTACGCCGTAGCAACCGCAGATGAGAGTGTCCTTCGTTCCGTGGAAGATTACGCAACCTCCTTCGTCGTTCAGTTCGACTCCTTCAGGAAGACCTGCGGGACGGGTCGGCTTCAGGCCGCCGTCATACCACCAGACCTCAACCTCAGGCATACCGACCTTGGGCATATTGTCGCGGGCGGGGAATACATACTTCACAACCTGTGCGCTGGGGCAGCAGTCTGAAAGAAGGAGGGTTGAACTTCCCTGAACCCTTGTGGGATACTTGAGGTTCAAAGCCTTTACGACAGGCTGCAGGATGTGGCAGGCCATATCTCCGAGAGCGCCTGTTCCGAAATCCCACCATCCGCGGAAATTCCAGGGGTGATAGATGCTGTTGTAGGGACGATACTGGGCGGGGCCGATGAAGTTGTCCCAGTCGAGAGTCTTGGGAATCTTGTGCACCTCTGTCGGGCGGTTCAGACCCTGGGGCCAGATGGGACGGTCGGTGAAGGCCTCAACCTTGGTGACCTCTCCGATGGCACCGCTCCAGATAAGGGCGCAGGTACGCCTTACGCCTTCGCCTGATGCACCCTGGTTACCCATCTGGGTGGCAACTTTATATTTCGCTGCAAGTTTAGTCAGCAGTCGTGTCTCATAGACTGAGTGAGTCAGAGGTTTCTCGCAATATACGTGCTTGCCGGCAGCGATGGCTTCGGCAGCGATGACAGCGTGGGTATGGTCGGCGGTTGCGATGACGACAGCGTCAGCCTCATCGAGCATCTCCTTGAACATAACCCTGTAGTCTTTGTATCTCTTTGCGTTGGGGTAGCGCTTGAACACGGGGTCGGCATACTTCCAGTCAACGTCGCAAAGACCGATGATATCCTGGGATTCCAGTTCGCGAAGGTCAGAGGAACCGCGGCCTCCGATACCTACACCGAGAATTTTCAATTTACCTGTTTTTGCTGCGGGAGCAACGGGAGCTGAAGCGGGCGTTGCTGCAAGCAAATCCTTTGGGCTGGCCATAGCCAGACCTGCAGCGGCTGCTGCACCGGCCTTCAAGAAGGACCTTCTGGACATTTCTGATGACATAATGATATTATTTAGAGTTAAACAGAATTTTCCAGTCTTAAAGTTAAGGATTAGTATAGAAAATTGCAAAAAAAAGGTGGCCTGAAAGCCACCTTTTTGAAATAGAAGGGTATCTGTTAGTATCCGGGGTTCTGAGTGATGTTCTTGTTCAAACTGATGACATCGACGGGAATCGGGAACACGCAGGTGTAACCGGTTGCGTCATACTGCCAGTCTGAAGCTGAAGTTGCGTGCTTGACGCCGACAAACTTATCCTCATCGGGTTCGGTGTAGATACCGCAGCGGACCATATCACCACGGGTACCGGGAGTTTCCCAGATGAGCTCGCGGATTCTCTCTTCGAGAATCGTGTTGAGATCTACTCCATTCAGAGGAGTGACACCAGCACGCGCCCTGACCCGATTGAGAAGGCTGGTTGCGCTGCTGATATTGCCAAGTCTGTACTGAGCCTCGGCTGCGAGGAGCAGAATGTCAGCATAACGGAAGATGGTACGGTCAGCGTTGAATGCATTCTGGTCGGAAGTGGTGGGGTCATACTCGTACTTCTTGATACGGACACCGCCCCATTTTACGATGTAGAGTCCCCAAGGGTCGCTGAAATCCTCGGTGCTGTAGTCATTCTGGGCTGCATAACCGATATAGTAACCGTAAGGCCATTTTTCCTCTGACACACCTGCTTTGACGACTGTGCTCTTGACAGAGCAGGAGCCATAGAAGAATGATTTCGCGAAACGGGGGTCGTTGCACTCGAAAGTACTCTTGGACAAATCAGACTGGTCTATTTCCTCTTCATAACCGAATGCTTTCAGGGCGTGGACTGTTGCTGCAGTTCCGTTCCAGGAAGAGAACCCGATTGTTGAAGCGTGGTTGTAGTGGAGAGAACGAGTCACCTGAGTGTCATACTTACGATAGACGTTGTCATCCATAGGACGGACGAAGATGTTCTCGTTTGACCTGTCATTTCCACCATTCGTGAAGTTGGTGGTAAATTCGGCTTCAAGGTCATAATTCAGGTTTTCAATCTGCTCCTGACAATATACAACAGTTTCCCAGGCGTTCATCGTCTTTCCGTCAACAGTGAAATTATCGGCTTTTCCTGCAGCTGTTACGCCGGGCTCAACCTTTGCGATACCGCCTGTGAATTTGCCGTCATCCCATTTGTCCTGACTGAAGACTGCACCATTGATTGCGAGTTTTGCAAGCATCGCATATCCGGCGGCCTTGGTGAAACGTGAATAGTATTCGCTTGTGGTCTTCTGTGAAGTTTCTGCCTTGAGATTGGGAATGATTTCGCAGATTTCCTTCTTTACAAACTCATAAGCGGCACTTCTTTCAGACTGCTGAACGTCACCGACACCGAGCTCTGAAGAGGTCACGATGGGAATTCTTCCGAAAAAGTCTGTCAGCCACATATAGTAGAATGCGCGGATTGCGCGGACCTCAGCCTCATAGCCTGTAATAGCGTCCGCATCAACGGTTCCTTCCTGTTTTACCTTTGCAAGTGTCTCCAGAGAGGCATTACAGAGGGCAATGTCAGAATAGGCATCGGTCCAAAGGCCTTTGATATAGTCAGTAGAAGGGTCCCATCTGTGGAGGAATGCGTTCTGGTGTTTACCACCATCGACCCAGTCACCCTGACGTCCGGGGAGGAAGAGAACGTTGGCGGTGAACTCCGACATATAGTTGTAGTTGTCATCGCCACCGGTGAATCGGTCGTATAGTTTGTTGTAAAGGCTCGCTACGGTATTTACATATACCAGAGTCGGGGTCTTGAGCGACTCGCTCTCGTCGAACTTGCTCAAGGGATTCTCTTCAAGAGAACAACCGACCATCATCAGCGAGAGGGTTGCAATCAGTGTTGCACTGTAAAATATCTTTTTCATAATGTCTTTTTCTTATTCGTGAAGTTAAATTAGAAGCTGACAGAGAGTTGAAGTGTGTAGGTACGCATAACGGGATAGATGTTCTGGTCGATTCCGCAACCGAGTGACTGGTTGTTCAGAATAGGGGTCATACCCGTATAACCTGTGATGGTTGCAACGTTGTTGCAGGAGAGAGCGGCTCTGAAGCTCTTCAGATACTTGGCCTTGGTGTTCTTGACGGGGAGAGTGTAACCCAGAGTGATGTACTGGATGTTCACGTAGTCGCCTTTTTCAAGCCAGTATGAAGTGTGCTGCGCATTATATACTCCGAGTGCGGGAGCGGTCTTCAATACGTTGTATGCAGGGAAAGATCCGAGGTTGCTCAGACGGTTGCCCTGGAAGTTGTAAATCATATGGCCGAAAGCTCCAGAAAGCTGGGTTGAAAGGTCGAAGTTCTTGAATCTGAGAGATGCTTGAAAGTTGGCGGTAACCTTTGGAGTCGCCTGCCCGAGATATTCGCGGTCACCTTCGTCATCGAGGGTGATGCCGCCGTCACCGTTGACATCCTTGAACTTGTAGGTCTTGTTTCCGTTTTCAGCTACATCGAAGCCGTCGTGGACGGGGAGACGGAAGATATTGATAGGATAACCTTCAGTCATATATACAACGTTGGTGTTGGAAGTCAGACCGTTGCAGGATGCACTTGCCAGAGCGATATACTTGGAGGTTGTCAGGTCCTGACCCTGATATGTACCGGAGAGGCTGACGAGTTTGTTCTGGTTGTAAGCGACGTTGGCACCGAGGTTGAGTCCCCAGTCTTTGCTCTGGATGACAGCTCCGCGGAGGGAGAGTTCGACACCGTTGTTGGTCATCTCACCCATATTTGCAAGAAGGTCGGTATATACGAAAGGAGGAACAGGTACCTTATAGGTGTAGAGGAGGTCTTTTGTCCTTGAGAAATAGACGTCCAATGCACCGCTCATCCTGCCCTGCCACAATCCGAAGTCGATACCGGCATCGAAGGTGTACTTGGTCTCCCACTTCAGGTCGGGGTTCGGGTTGGAACCCAGAGCGTAAGTGGTGACGGTAGAGCCTTCATAGACGGTTGTTCCGTTGGGAGACATCAGTTTGAGTGAGTTGTAGGGAGAGATGGCGTCCTGGTTACCGGTAACACCATAACCCGCACGAATCTTCAAGTTACTGATGGTGGTCTGGTTCTTCATGAACTTCTCGTTGGAGATAATCCACGCTGCGGATGCAGAGGGGAAGAAGCCCCACTTGTGGTTTGCTCCGAGTTTTGAAGAACCGTCGGCACGGGCGTTGAGTGTGATGACGAAACGGTTGTCATACATATAGTTGGCACGTGCCAGATAGGACATCAGGGTGTAGTTCGTGGCGCTTGACTGAACGTCACCGTACTTGACTGTTGAACCGGCCTGGAAGTTGTTGTAGAGGAAGTAGTTGGTATCGAAACCGGTGGTCTTCTCATAGTTGTACCAGTAGTCGTATTTCTGAGCCTCGACAAGTCCGAGCACGTTGATGGTGTGCTTCTTGATCTCCTTGTTGTAGTTCAATGAAGCGTTGAACAGACTGTTGGTGTTCCTTGTATATGAAGAGTTCGCCTCACCGCGGCTTGACCTGTAGGCCTTTGTATCGAATGGATAGTAGTTGCGAGAGAGGAAGTTGTCGTAGTTGAAAGAACCGAACACGCTTGCGGTCAGACCCTTGATGATTTCGTAGGAAATACGTCCGCTTGCAACTACACGTGCCGCCTCACCTTTTCTTGTAAAGTCCATATAGTCACCCGGGTGGGTAATGGTCTCGGCGTTGGGGTCATAATCCCACCAGCCGGTTTCCTTGTTACGCTCGTGAGGGAACGTAGGGTTGTAGGTTGCAGCACCTGCAAACAAATCTCTTGAGACATAGCTCAGATTGCGGAGGGAACCCATCAGGTTCACTTCGAGAGTGAGTTTGTCACCGAGCGCCTTTTGAGTGGCGTTGAGCCTTGCGCTGTAGTTGGTGTGCCCTGTATTGCGGACGATACTCTTGCGGTCCTGGACACCGACAGAAGCCATCATATTGCTCTTTGCGTTTCCGGCAGAGAGGGAAATGTAGTGGTTGTTCTGGACGGCAATCTTGTTCTCGACCCACTCAATCCAATTGGTGGCATCTCCCTTATCGAGACCTACTCCGTTGAACATATTCTTGTTCACGTCCCTGTATTCATCTGCTGAAAGAACTTCAAGATTCTTGACAGCCTGTGAGATACCTACCTGACCGTTGTAACGGACTTCGGCGCGGCCTTCCTTACCTCTTGTAGTGGATACCACGATTACACCGGCGGAACCTCTTGAACCGTACTGTGCGGTCTCGGATGCGTCCTTGAGGACGGTGATTTCCTTGATATCCTCAGGAGAGAGGGAGTAAAGCATATCCATACTTCCGAAAACACCGTCAATGACTACCAGAGGGGTGCTTCCGCCTGAGAGGGATGATGTACCGCGGATACGGAGGGTGGGGGTTTCCGTCACGTCACCACCGTTCTGGGTGATTACAAGGCCGGGAACCTTTCCGCTGATTGCATCGACTGCGCTTGAAACGTAACCGGTGTTCATATTCTCGGCGGTCACACGCTCGACGGCACCCGTAATGGTACGTTTGTTACCGACGGCATAACCTACGACGACCGTCTCTTCAAGGGCTGTTGTCTCCTCCTTGAGGACGATGTCAATGACGGATTTGCCGTTCACGGGGAATTCGAGAGATTCATAACCTATGCAGGATACCTGCACGGTCGGGTTGGACTGGGAATACTTGAATGAGTATCGCCCGTCGAGATCTGTTGAGGCACCTGTTGTCGTGCCCTTGATGAGAACGGCGACACCGGCAATGGGTTGTCCGTCCTCACCTTTGACTGTTCCGCTGAGGTTCTTCGTCTGTGCACCCGCGCTGAGGCAGAGCATTAGGGCCACTACAGAGAACAACACAGCCTTAACTGAAAATGTTAGTTTCATAAAAGTTAAGTTTGGTTAATAAATATGGTTTGTTTGTTGTTTTTTATTGCCAATAAGTCCACAACACAAAACGAAAGTTAGCAAAAGTTTTCGATACAGCCAAATTTTAGAAGCCGTTTTCAAGGAAAGGTTCGAAGTCCGAGGCCCGGCCACTCCGTGCGATTATGGTCCCGTCCTGCCCTATCAGGAGGGCACGCGGCATACCGTCTATCCCGTAAATGTCCGCACAGGCCTTGGCCTGATTGTAGTCCCCCTGAAGATTTGTCCCTTCCAGACCATATTTCCCGAGGGCATCCCTCCATTTGTCTTCATTGCTGTCGAGGGAGATGCTGTAAAGTCTCAACCTTCTGTCAGAATAGCGTCTGCACAGGGTGGCGAATTCCGGCAGCACGCTTTTGTTGCCGTATGTCCAACTTGCCCAGAAAAGCAGCAGTGTGGATTTGTTTGCGGCGACGGCATCCGAGAGTTTACGGGGCACTCCCTGCTTGTCCTCCATGCAGAGATCCTTGAACTTTTTCCCCGGTGCGGTCTCCACCCTTGCAAGGGAAATGTCCCTCAAATGGGAAATCTGTCTGTCCCGGGTGAGTTCCTCCGGAAGCCGGTCACAACATTCCAGCAACTCTTCGTCGCTCACCAGAGAATACATATTGGTTATCATCATCGCGCCCAGAACATTGTCTGAATTTGCTCTGAAAGTCTCCCTGACAAGGGCGGTGTAGCCTTCCCTGTTTTCGGGGGCCAGAGCGTCCCTGCGGGCCTTGTAGAGAACCATATTCTCGTTGGCCTTCGTGCCCTTGATTTCAATCAGTTGCGCGGCTGCGTCGCCTTTGACTCTTATACGGGCGTTTTCGAGCATTATCGGGAGGTCGATGGGATATCTGGAGCCGATGGTGTTGTTTATGTAAACGAGTTTCGGGACCTCTGTCGTTCCCTTGAAGGTGAACTTTCCATCCTTCACCTGGGTGGTCACAAGAGTGTGGCCGTAGGCATCCAGAAGGTTGAGGTCTCCTTCATCCAGTCCGCGTATGTCCCCTTTGATTATATATCCGCCGTTGTTGCACGAAATTGCCAGCAGGAGGGCGGAGAAGATGATTGCAACTTGTTTCATTCCCTGTATTCTGCTATTACCGCGTCCTGCCTCACGATGCGTCTCACCTGACGGATGTTCTGCCTGAGAGGTTCCACGGTGGGCTCGGGCACGCTGTAGGATTTGAAGGTCTTGATATAGTGCTCCGGATCCTCCTGGGGAAGGACGAACGGTTTGTGAACCTGACCGTTTTCATCGAAGTAACTGATGAAGATGCGGGTATAGACTCCGTTCATCCTGCGGGAGGTGAAGATTATCCACCTGCCGTTCGAGGACCAGTTGTGGTAACTGTCGGCCTCGTCGCTGTTGAGGAGCTCGAGTTTGTCGAGGCTTCCGTCAGTGAGGTCCATCATCCATAAGTCCGAATCCCTGTGATAGTTGTGGCAGGAACCGAATCTTGCGACGGCAACCAGCATACGCCTGCCGTCGGGGGAGATGCGGGGGAAGAGAGCGCTCTTGTCCATAGACTTTGCGTCCATCACCATCTGCGGAGGTCCGAACTGCTTTGTGGCGGGATCGAAGGACTTCTTGAGAATGTCATATTTGAAATCCTCGAAGTGCTCTCCCAGTTCCACGTCGGACAATTCCCTCAGTTCGGGCTGGCTTGCGCAGGAGTAATATAAGGTGCGGCCGTCGGGGGCCCAGGCCGGGTAGTTCTCGAACAGGATGGAATCCTTGGCCACCGGTGTCATTGTGTTTGAGGCAACGTCATACATTATAAGGTCGGAGTCGTTGTCCTGCTGCTCTATTCTATTGTAATTCTGAGCGAAGAAGAACTGCCGGAGCCAGTTGTTGGAATATACTATCAGATTTTCGGTGGGGTGCCAGGCGGGATAGAACCCTCCGGAAATGGTCTGTTCCGTCTTGAGGTCCACCTTTTCTCCATTCTGCCCGTCCACTATGACCGTACCCGATTCGATGAGCCTGACGTGCAGTTGCCATCGGTCCGTGTGATAGTTCTGGAAACTGTGGCAGTTGATGCACTGCTGCTTCGTGCGGGAGTGCTCGAAACGGTTGTGATACAGTTCACGGCTCTTGAATGAGGTGACATCCCTCTGGTCTATCGAGAGATACGAATGAAATTCGTAAGAAGGGGCCAGGAAGCGGTAGGTAATCCAGCCGTCGATTTCCTCCTGAGCCACCTGGCAGGAGAAGTCCCGCAGACGTGACCACTGACCGTCCCTATACAGGTAGGTCTCGAAAGTCAGTTCTTTCCCTTTCGCGGCATTCAGAAGGTTCCTCCATTTCTTCAAGGGGAATTTCACCTTGCGTCCGGATATGACAATCTCCTCTCCGGAGGGTCCGCAGACACGGGTGAGAATCTTCTTTCCGTCGTTTCGGACCAGATAGTTCAAGGGGGCGATGTTCGGCGGAACCGTGACTTCCCGGTAGTCGGGGAAGATGTCAGCCTCCTCCTCAATCTGTCCGCACTGAGGGATGCCGGGAGTGCAGGACAATGCCGTCAGGAACAGGGCCGTCAAACAGATGTATCTTGTCAATTTTCTCATTGTCAGTTGATATCAAAGTCTTTGACGAAGGAGCAATAGTACCAGTAGGTGTCGCCGAAACGCTTGCGGAAATATTCCAGAGAGGACTTCGACCCCGAAGATTTGGTCATAGCCTCACTGAAGGCGTTGAATCTCCTGAGGACAGGGCTCTTCTCTCCTCCTATTCTTTCCAGAACGTCGGCAAGACGGGCCTGGTCCCTCTCCATATAGGCGAACAGCAGGGCGGCTTCAGCCATTGCTTTCGGCAGAGCCCTTCCCTCCTTCACCCAGAGGTCATATTTAGGCCAGAAATATCCGGCATCCTTTGCCACGAGGGTATATCCGATGGAGAGGTCCCGAAGAGGCCCCCGGGCAGATTCGAGAGCCGGAAACAGCCAGAGGAACGTATCTTCCACGACTGTACTGCTCATGAATTTGGGCTCAGTATATTCATTCAGCGCCTTTGCCATCAGGTATTCCGGGTCCTGCGCAAGCAGTTCCGGGTTGTCCAGGTAACTCCTATATTTTTCCACCCATCTCTTCTGGCCGGCATTCTGCTCAATCAGGCAAAGGTATTTTTCGACCAATTCCCTCTTCTCGGTCCCGCTGAAAAGGGCCGCCTTCGCAAGATATTTGTATCGCTGCACCCCGGGCTGGTAGAGAAGGGTACATTCCATCGCCCATCTTGCGCTGTACTGAAGCATCCCGTAATAGAAGAATGAAACGGGGGCGCAGACCATCGTCATCGAGATGGGGGCCTTTGTGTCAATCGGGCTGTAATCATCGGAGAAGGAGAACATCCTTTCAAGCAGTTCTCCCTTGTAAAGCAGAGCGATATTCCTGTACATCACGCCGATGCGGGTGGGATTTTTCAGTTTCCCCGCAATCTTCAGGACCTTGTCCCAGTCGTTGGCCTCGATGGCCTGTTCCATACTGATTTCAGCGTGGAAGTTTTTGTCGCGGTAGGAGAAGTAGAAAAACCCTCCGGCCAGAAGTGCGGCAATGAGAATGTCCGGCACGCCGTGCTTCAGCCTGCGAATGGGTTTTCCGGTGGCACAGAGCAGAATCAGTATGATGCAGGAGACTGCAATCGGAATCCAATGCTTTTCATTTCCGTTGAAATCGAAGTACGGCATTCCGGCAAGATAGGTGAAGGAGGGGTCTGTATGTGTGTAGAGCAGCCTTGTATAGATTTGGGGGACAGCCGCTGCACCTGTCAGCAGCAGGAGAGGGAAAAGACCGTTCCGGCTCCCTTCTCCGTCACGGGTCAGATAAACGGCGGTGCAGCAGAGAGCCGCGACAACTGCATAGGCTCCGATGAGAGGATAACCGGCAATCAAAATCAGCCCTCCGTATATATAAGGTCTCCGGCTACCGGCAAATCCACAGACAATCGCGCTTGCTGCCGCAACCCCGAGCATCTGGGAGAAAACGTACCCTTGAGCCCTCATAGTGTGAAGGTTATAATCCATTCCCGTCCAGAAGATCAGAACGGCCAGAGTGGGAATCCACGCCAGAGGGGAGGGCCCCGCAATCCTGCGGCAGAGCAGGACTGTTCCCGTCATAAGGGCAAGGAAAAGAAGGATGCCGGCAACCGGGAAATGACCGGCTTGAGTCAGAAACAGCCCTGCATACTCAAGAATTCCGCCGGGCCTGTTCAGGAAATCCGCAACGAATCCCCGTTCAAACGAAAAGATGCTCAGGTCTGCCGCCTTTTCGAGGACTCCCTTCTTGGCAGTGACGACCAGAGCAACCGCGACAGCCATTATGACGGCTGACGCGGATTCCACCTTTCTCCCTTTTTTTTCGGACTGTTTCATCGTTCTCGCAGTGTGAAGATACCTATTATTGGTGAAAGAATCAAAAAAAACAGTAACTTGCGAGGAAATGGAAAAAGAGAAAAAAATCTACGGAAAGGATTTCAGGTACGATTTGCTGCACAGTTATACGAGCCTGTGTATCAAGATGTTTTTTAAGCAATTCAAGGTTTTGGGGCAGGAGAACATACCCTCCGACGGAGCGGTGATAATGGCTCCCAATCATTGCAACGCACTGCTGGATCCTCTTGCCATCCTGACAACTTTAAAAGGCAGGATTGTCTTTGTGGCCCGTGCCGACATCTTCGGAGGCGTGCTGGCCAAAATCTTCGAGTTTCTCAAGATGATGCCCATCAACAGGCGTCGGGACGGTATCCGGAATATGGTCAAGGCAGAGGAAACGATAGAAAAGGCGATAGAAGTTCTCGACAATGACGTTCCTTTCTGCATCTTGCCGGAAGGGACACACCGCACTATGCACAGCCTTCTCCCCATCGGGAAGGGAATTGCCCGCATTGCGGCGGGTTTTTGTGAAGAACATCCCGGGAAGAGATTGTATATATTGCCTGTGGGGTTAGAGTACGGGGATTATTTCCGTCCCTGCACCACACTGACCGTCAGGTATGGCAGACCGATTGACGTTTCGGCTCTCCTCCGCGAAGGAAGCGGCAGGACGCAGCTCGAAAAAATGAATGAGATACGCTCCTTGACAGGAGGGGGAATCAGGGATAATATCATATATATTTCTGACGATGAAGAATATGAACCGACTTGGGAGTTGGTGAAGATAGCCAGCGGGAAGGTTCCCGAGTGCAGGTGTGGCGAGCGGAGCCGGAAAGGGATGGAAGCGGCGGCTGCAGTGAGGGCTCTTCGGGAGAAAAACCCTCAGGAGGTGTCGTCTCTTCTGGAAGAGGCGCGCAAGTTCTCCCGGGCACGTAAGGATGCGGGCATAAGCCTTCACTCTCTTGCCTGCAGGCATAACGGGCTTTCAGTGGTTCTCCATACCTTGCTTGCGGCAGTACTGCTGCCCTACATTGCGGTATGTGCCGCAGCGGCGGTGATTCCTCTCGCTCTGGCTGAGTATATGTGCGCAAAGAGGTTTGAGGACAGGGCTTTCCACAATTCGGCTAGAATGCTGATTATGGAACTTGTCTGGACGCTGTGCTTTGTTCTGGGTGCGGTTGAGCTGCTTTGCCTGAACAGGTGGTACGGGCTTCTGTGGATTGCAACTCTCTGGCCCGCCCCCTATGCGGTTTACCGCTATGCCGAGATGGTCAGAAGGACGATCTCGCTTTGGAGGTTGACAGGACACGGGAGGATTCGCGGATGGTACCGCGAACTGCGTGACAAGATGGAAGATATCAGATAACGGATATCAATCGGTGCCGTTGCTTTCAGAGGCCCGTTTCGCCATTCTCTTGTCCCGCTTGACTTTTTCTTTTCCGAATGTTGTCTTGAGGTATTTCTTCCACTGCTCAGGAGTGAGAATCTGCTCCAGCGCCTTGTCGGTTTTGTCCATCCATTTGTCCGAAACGCTTTCATAGACGTTGCTGACTGTCATACCGTTCTTCTTGAGAGCCTCAACCTCTTCAATCAGAGCGCTGAAATTGTGCTGATAGACGGAATCCGCAAAGAAGGCCTGGATTTCGTCTATTCCGATGTTCCTGATAAGGAATTCGAGGTGGTCTGCGGCGAATTTTTCTGCGGATGGAGCTTCCTGCTCCTGACCGATGGCAGTGAAGGAGAGAAGAAAAACTGCGGCTGAGGATAAGAGTCTCTTTACGTTCATACTCATTTGTTCAGAAATGTGTCCGGAAGCAAAGATAGATATTTTTTGTATCTTTGTGACAGAAAATAAAATAGAATTTTGGATATGAAAAAACTGACTTTTCTTCTCGTCTTATTGGCAGTTACATTAATCCGGGTTCCGGCGGCTGTCGCCTGCACCAACGTGATTGTCACCAAGGGAGCCTCTGCCGACGGCTCTGTGCTGGTCTCATACGCAGCGGATTCCCATCAACTTTTCGGAGAACTTTACTTCCATCCCGCTGCGGACTGGAGCAAGGGATCCCGTCTGAAAATCAACGAATGGGACACCGGTTTCCATAAAGGGGAAATCGACCAGGTGGGCCATACATTCCAGACAGTGGGCAATATGAACGAACACCAGCTCATCATAACCGAGACCACTTTCGGCGGACGGGAGGGCCTTGCGAACCCCGAGGGGATAATGGATTATGGTTCACTGATTTATGTGACTCTTCAGCGTGCGGCGACTGCCCGTGAGGCCATCAGTACAATCGACAGTTTCCTTCAGACTTACGGCTACCCTTCAGCAGGGGAATCCTTCAGCATCGCCGACAAGAATGAGTGCTGGATTATGGAAATTGTGGGAAAAGGTGAGCAGAAAGGTGCAGTATGGGTTGCAGTCCGTATTCCTGACGGAGCAATCTGTGCCCACGCAAACCAGAGCCGCATACATCATTTTCCTCTGAATGACCCTGAAAATTGTCTCTACTCCCCCGATGTCATCTCTTTCGCCCGTGGAAAGGGGTGGTTCAGCGGGAAGGACGAGGAATTCAGTTTCTGCGACACCTATTGCCCCGCGGATTTCAGCGGATTGAGAGGCTGCGAGGGTAGGGTCTGGTCCGCTTTCCGCATTCTCGGCAAGGAGGGGTTCGACAGTGAAAAGTATCTTGACTTCGCGATGGGTAAGAATGCCGCCAACAAGATGCCCCTCTATATTGTGCCTTCCGAAAAGGTATCCCTGAAGGATGTGGCGGACGTGATGAGGGATCATTTCGAAAACACCCCTATGGATTTCACCGAGGATGTGGGTGCAGGTCCCAGCCGTCTCCCCTACAGATGGCGTCCGATGGGCTTTGAGATTGACGGACAGGCCTATTCCTTTGAACGCTCGATAGCCACCCAGCAGACCGGTTTCTGGATTGTCTGCCAGTCCCGCAGTTGGCTGCCCGACGAAGTGGGAGGAGTCCTCTGGTTCGGTGTGGATGATGCCGCAACCAGCGCTCTCACACCGATTTACACCAATATACAGTCTGTACCTCACTGCTTTGCCCACGGGAACGGCTCTATGCTGGAATACAGCCCTACCTCCGCATTCTGGCAATTCAACAAGGTGGCTCAGTTCGCCTATCTCTACTATGACCGTGTGGCTCCTGAACTGAGGGCATTCATCGACAATTATGAAAACGAGAACCTCAAGCTTCTCGCCGCAAAGGATGCGGAACTTCTGCAGCTGCTTGGAAAAGGAGAGAAGAAGGCGGCTCTTGCCTCGATGACGCAGTTCTGCTCCGAGCGGTCGCACTATCTTCTTGACGAGTGGAAGAAGATGGAAAGTTACATTCTGGTCAAGTTTATGGACGGCAATATCAAGAAGCAGAATGCTGACGGCTCATTCAAGGACAATGGTGCGGGGATGAATATTCCTGAATTCCCGACTCAGCCCAAGTTCAGGGAGAGGTGGCTGCGGTCCATCGTCAAGGACCAGGGAGAGGTTATCAAGGTTGTTGCTCCTGCTCAGTAGCCCCTTCCTGCTCTACTACAACATATCTCTGGATGGTCTCGGATTTGATTGAGACCTGTGCCTGACGGGCCTGAGTTGAAGTGTTTTCAGTTACCGACACGAAGGTCTCGGTATCGGTGTCACCCCAGTCAATGGAGACACTTATCCAGTCGGGATTGTCTTTGTTGCTCCAGATGACGTTGGAGTGAACCTTCACCAGAGCGGAATCCGCTCCCGCTCCGAATCGGAGGGTGTCGGGCGTCACAGTAAGTTCCGGCAGTACATATTTTTCACAGGAAACCATCTGTCCTGCAAGCAGAAGCACTATGAAAACCGCTGCGAGAGATGTGAAAGTCTTTTTCATTGTGTTGCGAAGTTATGAAAAAAACGAATATCTTTGCAGATATGAACCGAATCCTGCATATTGTTCTGATTTCTCTGGCAGCAATTGTGCTGGCTGTCTCCTGTGACACCAATGCCACTCCCGACAATTTCTTCAGTTCGACCAACACCGAGCTGACATACAAGGGCGGAGTTGCCAGTTTTACCGTATTCTCCAATGGCAGATGGGAAGCGAAGTGGAGTGACGAAGGAGTGACCGTGACACCTGTCAGCGGATACGGAGATACGGATGTAACTGTCAATGTCCCTGCGAATTATTCATATTCTGATTATCCCGTAAGAATAGAATTTGTCACTTATATCGATTCCACGTCCCATACCGGTAAATCCGTTGTAACTCTGCACGCCGCTCCTTTTGTTGTCTGTGAGGACAGGGCGAGAATCATAGGGCACGAGGCGTCGAAGGAGAGATTCTACGTCAATTCCAACCACCCCTGGTCCGTAAGGAGCAAAAAATGCGACGGACTGCTCTGGGAGGGAGATGTGGCCCCTTCATCCGGCACAGAGAACGGGGTGTGGGTGGAGGTGTCCATCCCTGAAAATACCGGCAGTCAGCCGAGGGAATATTCGGTGGAAATCGCCCTTGACGAATACCCCGACGCGGATATCCTTCAGCTCCATATTCTCCAGGACACTCTGCAATAGATATGAAGTGCGAAGAGAAATTTTATGAGATTTACAGGAAGGAGCCGCAGGCGGTGGCTTTCTGTCCGTACAGAATCTGCCCGGTAGGGGCCCACGTGGACCACAATTTCGGAAAGATTACAGGATTTGCCATTGACAAGGGCATTCATTTCGCCTACAGAGCGAAGCAGAACGGCGTGGTCGAAATCTGTTCCCTGCAGTTTGACAAGCGGGCCCAGTGGCACGTGGCAGGAACCCCCAAGACCAAACAGGACGACTGGGCGGACTACTTGCGTGGGGCAACCTTGTACCTTTCCCAGAAGCACCTTCTCGAAAAAGGTATCAGTGGCGTCATTGAAGGATCTCTGCCGATTGGAGGCCTCTCATCTTCAGCCGCGGTGGTTCTGGTGTTCCTGAAGGCATTGTGCGAAGTGAACGGCATCCGTCTCACACCCTCGGAGATGATTGCTCTTTCCGTCCGGGTGGAGAATCAATATGTGGGAGTTTCCAGCGGAAAACTCGACCAAAGCTGCGAGATTTACGCGAAAAAGGACCATCTCCTTCATCTGGACACCCTCAACGACGAATACGAACTGATACCCACCTCTCCGAAGATGAAACAATACGAAATCGCCATCTTCTTCAGCGGACTTGAGAGAACCCTCATCGGAAGCAAATTCAATATGAGAGTCGATGAATGCCGGAGCGCCGCATACGCGCTGAAGGCCTTTGCCGGGATGGAGTACGGCAAATTTGCCGAAACATCTCTCAGGCAGGTTCCCGCCTCAATTTATGAGGAATACCGGGACTGTCTCCCCCTGAACTGGAAAAAAAGAGCGGAACACTGGTATTCCGAGCAGGATAGGGTGGAGAGGAGCGCCGAAGCGTGGAGAAATGGCAATGTGGAGGAGTACGGAAAAATTATCTTCGAGAGCGGACGATCCTCCATTGACAATTATCAGACAGGTTCTCCCGAACTCAAGGAACTTTATGAGATAATGACCCGCACCGAAGGCATCTACGGAGGCCGTTTCAGCGGTGCAGGATTCAAGGGGTGCTGTATGGCCATCATCGACCCTGCATACCGGGAATCAATTCTCCGCAAAGTCGGGGAGGAATATCTCAAGGCATTCCCCGCCCTCGAAGGAAAATACCAATCTACAATCTGCCACAGTTCGGAGGGCCTTCAGCTATGAAATGTCTGATTCTTGCCGCCGGGTATGCCACCAGGCTCTACCCTCTCACTGAAAATTTCCCGAAACCTCTTCTTGAAGTTCAGGGGAAAACCATTCTGGACTGGCTTGTGGAAGATATCTCCCCATTTGCTGATGACTTCATAGTCGTGACCAACCATAAGTTCGCCTCCCATTTCAGGCAGTGGGCATCAAAAAGAGAAGAGACAATCTCTGTCGAGGATGACGGGACACTGACCGATGATACCCGTCTCGGGGCGGTGAAAGATATAAAATTCGCAATAGATGCTCTGAACATCAAGGACGACATTTTCATTGTGGCCGGGGACAACCTTCTGGACTTCTCTTTGAAAGGATTTATCTCCTACGCACAGGAAAAAGGCACTTCCTGTGTGATGAGATATTATGAGCCCGATGAAAAAAGGCTCCACAGATGCGGAATCCTCTGCACGGATGACAACGACCGGATTGTCGATATGGAGGAAAAACCCGACAAGCCGAAAAGTCATTGGGCCTGCCCTCCTTTCTACTATTATAGGAGCGAGGATATTTCGCGGATTGAGGAGGGTATTGCCGCCGGTTGCGGGACAGACGCCCCGGGCAGTTTCGTGGCCTGGCTCTCATCCCGCACCCCTGTTCACGCAATGGTGATGCCGGGCAGGAGATATGACATCGGCACTCCCGACAGTTACCGGGAAGTACAGAGTACATTCCGACCTCCTGTGAAGGAGTAGAAAAATCTTTCTGAAATGAAGCTGTGGAGAGAGATTGAGGAGTCGCTGATCGGTCTGAGGGAGCTGTTTTTCCCCCGGACGTGCTGTGTGTGCGGCAATCCCCTGCAGGCGGAGGAGAAGGATATCTGTCGTGAATGTTTTTCGGATATGCCTCTGACCTATTTCTGGGATTGGGAGGACAATCCCTTCCGGAGAAGACTCGAAGAGAAGTGCCGGATAGAGCACGGGGTGGCGCTGTTCCACTTCAGCGGGGAGTCGGAATATCATTATCTGATGCACAGGATTAAATTTGAAGGGGGCAGAACGCTCGGATTCAGGCTCGGATACCTGCTCGGATCGTATATGAAAGAGTCGGGGACGTTCACCGACATTGACGCAGTGGTTCCCGTACCGCTTCACTTTTTACGGCAGTTCAGAAGGGGGTACAACCAGTCTATGCTGATTGCCCGGGGCATCGCTTCCGCACTGGGAGTTGAGACATACAATCCTCCGTTGGAGAGGATCCGGAGGACAAAGCCCCAAAGCAGATTGAAGGGATACCGGAAATCGGACAACGTGAAGGGGGCGTTCCGTGTGGATATCAGCCGGGCAGATGTTCTGACCTCCTTGAATGTCAAGCATCTGCTGATAGTGGATGACACCCTTACAACCGGTGCCACGCTAAGCGAATGTGTGAAAATTCTTTCTGAAAAATTCAGGGTCAGCGCAGCGTCTCTGGCGTTTGTCGGTTAATCGACAAAAGTTCCGTTGCCTCGCCGCCGCATCCTCCGCGTACGCAGTTTACATTGTTACACAGACGCGAGGTAGGGGGGCAGCGCCCCGTAAAAAAGCGCCGTCGGGCGCTGGCGGAGAGCGAGCGGGAGAGCCTTGTGCAATAGGAGCTCGTAGCCCGCAGGGGTTTGGGGGTGCCACCCCCAGTAAAAAAGACCGCATCAGCGGTCCGGCGGTGCGGGTATGTTGCGCCAGCAACATACTGGAGCAAGGAGCCGCGGGTTTCAGGGCAGAGCCCTGTATTATAGTCGGGAAGAGGTGACTCGAACACCCGACCTCTGCGTCCCGAACGCAGCGCGCTAGCCAACTGCGCCACTTCCCGATTCCCGTTAGGGACAGCAAAGTTAAGTAAAAGTTGCAAATTAGCAACAACAAAAAGTTGCAGAGTAAAAAATAATAGTTACCTTTGCAGACCGCAAAAGCGGAACTGTTTAATTATTAATTTTTTGCACAATGGCTGAATATTTGAATGCAGACAAGAAGCAAGAGATTTTCTCGCAGTACGGAAAGTCTAATGTGGACACTGGTTCCCCTGAGAGCCAGATTGCCTTGTTTTCCTACCGTATCGCTCATTTGACAGGTCACCTCAAATCCAACAAGAAGGACGTTGGCACCCAGCGTGCCATGCAGCGTCTTATCGGTAAGCGCCGTAAGATGCTCGACTACCTGAAGGAGACTGACATTGAGAGATACAGAGCTATCGTGAAGGCTCTCAACCTCCGCCGATAGTATAGGAAATAGAGTTTGAAGGCCGCCTGCGATTGCGGCCTTCTTTATATAGGAACATTCCAAGACGATATGAATATAATAAAGAAGACCATCCAACTGGCTGATGGTAGAACAATCGAGATTGAAACCGGCAAACTGGCCAAGCAGGCCGACGGTTCAGCTGTGGTGAAGATGGGAGGCACAATGCTCCTGGCCACCGTATGTGCAGCTAAAGAGGTCAAGGAAGGGACCGATTTCATGCCCCTTACCGTTGACTACAAGGAAAAGTACTATTCCGCGGGTCGTTTCCCCGGTGGTTTTATGAAGAGAGAGGGTAAGTCCTCTGACTATGAAATTCTTATTTCCAGACTGATTGACAGGCCTATCCGTCCTCTCTGGCCCGATGATTTCCATCTTGAGGTATTCGTCAACGTGACGCTTATCTCCGCTGAGAAAGATATCCAGCCCGATGCCCTCGCCGGTCTGGCGGCATCCTGTGCGCTTGCAACCAGCGACCTTCCTTTCGGAGGTCCTATCGGTGAGGTCCGCGTCTGCCGCATCAACGGTGAATATGTCATCAACCCCACCTTCTCGGAGCAGAAGAATGCCGACCTCGAACTGATGGTCGCTGCCACCGAAGAGAACATTATGATGGTGGAAGGTGAGATGAACGAGGTTCCCGAAAGCGTTATGCTCGGAGCCATCAAGTTCGCTCACGAAGAGATAAAGAAACACTGCCGCGTGCAGAAGGAATTGATGGCCGAACTCGGAACGGACGTCAACAAGCGTGACTATCCTCACGACCTTGAAGACGAAGCTCTCAAGGCTGCGGTTCACGATTTCTGCTATCCCAAGTGCTATGCTCTTGCAAAGGCCGCCAAGCCCAAACACGAGCGTGAAGAGGGTTTCGAGGCAATCAAGGAAGATTTCATTGCAACTCTCCCCGAACCTCAGACAGAGGAGGAGAAGGAGGAATATGCACAGAAACTCGCTCTCGTGGGCCGTTACTACCTCGCTGAAGAGAAAGAGGCGATGCGCAATATGATTCTTGACGAAGGTATCCGTCTCGACGGCCGTGTCTGCGATCAGGTACGTCCCATCTGGTGTGAAGTTGACTATCTTCCCTGTGCACACGGAAGCGCAATCTTCACCCGTGGAGAGACCCAGTCGCTGGCAACCGTGACCCTCGGTACCAAGATGGATATGAAGGAGATGGACGAAGTTCTGATTCAGGATGACCAGCAGTTTGTCCTCCACTACAACTTCCCTCCCTTCGCCACCGGTGAGGCAAAGAGCCAGCGTGGTGTGGGCCGTCGTGAGATCGGTCACGGCAACCTTGCGATGCGCGCTCTCAAGCCCGTTATCCCTATGGCTCCCGAAAATCCCTACGCAATCCGCGTGGTGAGCGATATCCTCGAATCAAACGGAAGTTCTTCAATGGCTTCAGTATGCGGCGGATGCCTCGCTCTTATGGATGCCGGTGTGAAAATCAAGAAGCCCGTGGCAGGTGTTGCAATGGGTCTTATCACTGATGCAGAGCGTCCCAACGACAGATATGCCATCCTTACCGATATCCTCGGTGACGAGGACCATCTCGGCGATATGGACTTCAAGGTAACAGGTACCGCAGACGGTATCACCGCAACCCAGATGGACATCAAGGTTGACGGTCTGAGCTATGACGTTCTCGAGAAGGCTCTCGAACAGGCACGCCGCGGCCGTATGCACATTATGGGCGAGATGATGAAGACCATCGACAAGCCCCGTGACGACTACAAACCCTTCGTTCCCCGCATCATCCAGATTCAGGTTCCCGGTGAATTCATCGGTGCCATCATCGGAAAGGGCGGCGAGACCATCCAGGGAATGCAGAAGGAAACAGGCTGCGTGATTACCATCGACGAGCAGAAGGATGACCAGGGCAACTCAATCGGTGTAGTTGACATCTTCGGTGACAACCGTGATGCTATGGATGCCTGCCTTGCCAAGATAAAGGCCATCACGACCGTTCCCGAACCTGGGGAGGTATATCACGGAAAGGTTGTCAGCATCCTCGAATTCGGTGCTTTTGTGGAGATTCTTCCCGGCAAGGAAGGCCTTCTCCATATCTCCGAACTTGACTGGGCCAAGACCGAGAAGGTTGAGGACATCCTCCAGGAAGGTGACGAAGTTGACGTGAAGTTGCTTGAGATTGATGCCAAGACCGGCAAACTCCGCCTGAGCCGCCGCGCGCTGCTTCCCAAGCCCGAGGGTTATGTAGAGCCTGAGCGCAGGCCCCGTCCTTCAGGCGACAGGGGTGATCATCGCGGACCCCGCCGTCCCTCAGGTGACAGAGGTGACCGCCGTGGACCCCGCGGACCCCGCAGAGACAGAGAATAATAACGACTAAAAAATCAAATACTATGAATCTCAGAGTTATAAAGAAGGATATTAACTACTTCATCAGCGATTTCATTGATGACTGCATGTTGTTTGCAATGTTCCACGAAGAGAAGGGTTACGAAAAAGTGGAAGCCCTTATCAACGAGGCCGTCGAGCTCGGCGACGAGCTTTATGCAAAGGTCAATCACCCTGAAAAGGGCGCAAGCCTCAAAGCTTGGTACAAGCAGGTAGGCAAGGACCTCGTTGCAGGCCTTGACGAACTTTGCAAGAAACTGAGCGATCTGGCCAAATAAGGCTTCAGAAAACTCTTCTGGCCGCGTAAACCTTGCGCGGGTAGTAGTCGGGAGTACCCTCAATCAGACTGTTGATTCTGACACAGTAGGAGGATTGGATGATTTTTCCGCCTCCGATGTAGATGGCGACGTGATTGATTCGGGTGCTCCCGTCTTCTCTTGTCTTTCCGAAGAAGAGGAGATCCCCCGGTTTCAGATTGTGCAGTCCCGTTGAAACGTCAACAGGCTCTCCTACTTTTGCCTGGGCGGATGAGTTGCGGGGCAGTTGAATCCCGCTCAGGGAGAATACCTGCTGAGTAAAGCCGCTGCAGTCCACCCCCTTGATGGAGGTTCCTCCCCAGAGATAGGGAATCCCCAGAAACATTTTTGCAGTTTTTATAATGGATTCAGGCAGAGCCTCTTTCGAAGGAAGGGAAGCCTCCCATCTCTCCAGAAGCATAGCATCTGATTTGGGAACGTATGCCTTTACCCCCGAAGGAAGTGTGACGCAGTAGAACCGTCCCTTCTGTCCGCTGTAGATGGCGATGCAGCCGATGCAGCCGTCACAGACGTGCCCGGCATTCCTGTCAGGACTCTCAAGAAAGAAGGTGTAGGGCACGGTGATGATGATTTTCCTTGAAGAGTTCCATTCTTCAATCTGACTTTCGTCAAACTCCTTCACGGCCATCTTGTGGCACCAGGCCTTGTATCCGTCTGGGCTTTCGATGCGAAGCCACTCTTTTGTCTCGTCTCTTTCGAGTACCTTGACAACAGTTCCCATCAGAACCTGCGTTCCCATCTCCTTGTCATAATCAGGATGTTCGCGCATATTGACAACAGATTGCACCGCCACGGCGAAATCATCGCCGGCGAAGGCAGGAACCTGGCACAGCAGCACCGGCAGAAGAAGTAAGGCAAAACGTTTCATACCTCCAAATATACACATTTTTGCGCAAAACGCGAGTGACTCGCGTGTGTGCAACTTTCGAAAGGGATTGTTAACTTTGCGGGCGAATATGGAAAAGAGGTATAATCAGCTTGTCGACCTTTTCAAGGCAAGGTACGGGTGCCGGCTGCAGAAGCTGGTGGTCGATGCCGGCTTCACCTGCCCCAACAGGGACGGCACCGTCTCGCGCGGCGGTTGTACCTTCTGCGACAACAATGCATTCCACCCGAACTACAGCACCCCGGATAAAAGCATTACGGAACAGCTCTCGGAAGGGGTGGAGTTCCACCGCAGGCGTTACCCGCGTGCGACAAAGTATCTTGCATATTTCCAGCCCTATTCAAACACATACGCCCCTCTGGAGACACTAAAGGCCCGCTATGAAGAGGCCCTTTCATTTCCGGATGTGGTCGGGCTTGCCATCGGAACCCGTCCCGACTGCGTGGATGCGGCAAAACTTGACTACCTGAAAAGCCTCGTAAAGGATGAAGGGAAGGTTGTTTTCCTTGAATTCGGAATAGAATCCTGCTACGACAGCACGCTCGAGCATATAAACAGGGGTCATACCTTTGCTCAGGCACGATGTGCCGTCGAGGAAGCGGCCTCCCGTGGCATAATGACCGGTGCCCATTTCATCTTCGGACTTCCGGGGGAAACGACAGAAATGATGCTTGAAGGGGCGGAAAAAATCAATTCCCTGCCGCTCGACAGCGTGAAGTTCCACCAGCTTCAGATAATAAAGGGGACCCGGATGGAGGATGAATATAGAGACCATCCCGAAAGATTTGTCACCTGGACTCTCGATGAGTACATCGATTTCTTCGTGGATTTTCTGGAAAGGCTGCGTCCCGACCTTATGATAGAGAGGTTTGCAGGCGAAGTTCCGCCCCGTTTCGTCAATTCAACCCCCTGGGGACTTGTCCGTAACGTTGAACTCCTGCGGATGCTGGAGGCAAGGCTTGCCGAACGCAACACCTGCCAAAGCGCAAAACTCGCGTTTCGCACACCCGCGAGAGACTCGCGGGTGTACTAGATGACCGTCTCGAACTGTTTCAGGAAGCGGATGTCGTTCTCGAAATAGTGGCGGAGGTCCTTGACCTGCCACTTGAGCATCGCGATGCGCTCGATTCCCATACCGAAGGCGAAACCGCTATAGACCTCGGGGTCGATGCCGCTGGCCTTCAGGACGTTGGGGTCAACCATTCCGCAGCCCAGAATCTCCAGCCAGCCGGTCCCCTTGCAGATGTTGCAACCCTTGCCGTGGCAGATGTTGCAGCTTACGTCAACCTCTGCGGAGGGCTCGGTGAAGGGAAAATAAGAGGGCCTCATCCTAATCTGGGTGTCCGGCCCGAACATCTCCCTGGCAAACAAAAGAATGGCCTGCTTCAGGTCGGCGAAAGAGACGTTCTTGTCGATATAGAGACCTTCCACCTGATGGAATATGCAGTGAGCCCTTGCGGAGATGGCCTCATTGCGGAAAACGCGGCCGGGGCAGATGACCCTGATGGGGAGTTGCGTGCTCTCCATTGTCCGGACCTGTACGGATGAGGTGTGTGTGCGGAGCAAAATCGGGTTGTCCCCCTCCGGGGCGACGAAGAAAGTGTCCTGCATATCGCGGGCAGGATGCTCGGGAGGAAAGTTCAGTGCCCCGAACACGTGCCAGTCATCCTCGATTTCGGGACCTTCCGCAACGGAATACCCGAATTTCCTGAAGATGGAGATGATTTCCTCCCGTGTGATTGAAATGGGGTGACGGGCTCCCAGGTCCATCACGTCACCCGGCTTGGTAAGGTCGAAAGAGGCGGCAGAAGAGCTGGCGATGGCGCTCAGACCTGCCTTCATCTCCTCGATGCGGGCCAGAGCCGCATTTTTCAACGTATTCAACTTCTGTCCGAACTCTTTCTTCTGATCTGGAGAGACACTGCGGAACTCCTCGAAAAGTTGGGTTATCTCACCCTTCTTCCCGAGCCACTTGATGCGGAGTTCTTCAATTTCCTGTTCTCTGGCAGCCTTGAGTTCAGCCAGCGACTTGGTCAGTTCTTCTATTTTTTCGTTGGAAATCATCTTTCTGTCATTAAAATGTCCGCAAAGTTAACAAAATTACTGATACTTGTCAGACTTGTCTTTCATTGCAAGGTCAGTCACGACATCCTTGATGGCTTTGTCAGAACGGGGGCAGATGAGAAGAACGTCATCCATATCCACTACCATCAGATTCTCGATTCCTCTGACAACCACCAGTTTGTCGGGGTCGCTTTCACGGATGATGGAGCCTTTGACATCGTCAATCATAGAGATGCCGCAGCGTGTGATATTTCCGTTTTCATCCTTGTTGGGGGAGCGCTCGTAGATTGACCCCCAGGTCCCCACATCGCTCCATCCGAAGGAGGCGGGAACCATCCAGGCCTTGTCCGTCTTCTCCATCACACCGTAGTCAATGGAGATTGAAGGGCAGTCTTCATAGACCCGGAGGATGAAATTCTTCTCCTGTGGAGTGTCATATACTTTTTCTCCTCCCTTGAACAGCGTAGCCACTTCAGGAAGACATCTCTCCATCTCCGATTTGACAGCCTTCAGATTCCAGATGAAAATACCCGAGTTCCAGTAGAATTCCCCTGTGTCGATGAAAATCTTCGCCATCTCCGCGTTGGGCTTTTCAGTGAAAGTCTTGACCTGGAAGAAGGTGTGGCTGCCGCTGTCCTTCCTGACGGACTGGTTTGCCTGTATGTATCCGAAATTGGTCTCGGGATGGGTGGGCTCGATGCCGATGGTGTAGAGATAGTCAGTCGTTGAGGCCTGCTCGATGGCGGCACTGACCGTCTCGACAAACATATCTTCCTTGACGATGTAATGGTCGGCTGGCGTTACGACCACCGTGGCTTCGGGGTTCCGGGCGAGAAGTTTGTTTGTCGCGTATGCGATGCAGGGGGCGGTATTCCTCTTGTAGGGCTCAAGCAGGATGTTCTCTTTTCTGATTTGGGGAAGCTGTTCCAGCAGCAGGTCGTAGTAACGGCTTGCTGTCACGACCATTATGTTCTCTTCGGGAACGATGTGCGCAAAGCGCTCGTAGGTCATCTGGATGAAGGTCTTTCCCAGACCGAGGATGTCAATGAACTGCTTGGGCCGGTCAGTGCGGCTCATAGGCCAGAACCGGCTGCCGATCCCACCCGCCATAATCACGCAATAAATGTTTTTCTTGTCCATACTATCGGAAATTCGTTATAATCGGATAAAATGCGTCCGGAAGATATTCCAGTTCAAAACCCGTTCCCTTTTTCACGATGGAGACAACGTCGAACTGAACTTCCTTCCTGACATGGTTCAGGGCTATGTAACGGCCTGCCGCGGAGACGAGGAGACGCTGCTTGCGTCCATCAACCTTTGCCGGAGGGTCGGTGGAGAAATTGCCGTCAAGGGATTTCACTTCGATGACGTGCAGTTTTTCACGGCTCTCCATAATCAGGTCTATCTCCCTATGACCATATCTGAAGTTCCTCTCTTTCAACTTCAACCCTTTTTTCAGAAGGAACTGCAGGGCCATCTCCTCCGCAATCCTCCCCTTCTCGACCGTACTGCCCATAAACAAATTTAACGAAAAAAGAATCTATTTCAAAATTGAACTGAGAGAATCCACTTCGGCGAGGCAGGCGTCATAGATGGCATTGAACTCCTCAAGATATTTCTTTGCAAGAGGTTCCGATGAGGGGGAGTTCAGTGAAAGAGGGTCAATAGGCTTCTTGTTATGCCAGATTCTGAAATCCAGATGAGGGCCTGTGGCGGTTCCCGTGGCACCTACATAGCCGATAAGCTCGCCCTGAGATACGCGGCGTCCCGCTTTCATCCCCTTTGCGAATTTGGACAGGTGCATATAGCAACTCTCGTATCCCTGCATGTGCTTGATACGAATCCTGTTACCTCCACCGGTACCGTCCCATCCGCAGAGAGTGATGGTACCGTCTCCGATGGAATGGACCGGAGTTCCCTTGGGAGCGGCATAATCGACGGCGGTATGGGCCTTGACTTTGCCTGTGACGGGATGTTTGCGGTGGTATGAGAAGCGGCTGCTGATGCGGTTGTATTTCAGGGGGGCCTTGAGGAACATACGTTTAAGGCTCTCTCCGTCCTTGCCCCAATATGCGGCCTTGTCTTCACCGGGCTTTACGAACCGTACTGCCGGGACTTCCTTCGACCCACCGCTGAACAGGCTGAAAAAGACTGTGTCGATGGAGATTACCTCGTCCTCGCAGAGGGTCTGGCTGTAGATCACCTTGAACCGGTCCCCCTCCTGAAGGGTGAAGAAATTGACACTCCACTGATAGATGTCCGCCAGATTCATAATCAGGGAGGGGGAGGCTCCGGCCTCAATCATATCGTTCCAGAGGGAGGAGGTGATGGTCACGTCGGTATATTTTCTCTCGATTGTGACAGGCTTGTCACAGTTCCATACGTCGAGTGTGTCCCCGCAGCGGAAAACGGTGCTGCGTACCTTGGACTGGTCATAGACGACGTACTCCAGAGTCCTGGAGACGGAATCCGCGCTGTAGAATGCAGTCACGGCATCGTCCGGCCTCATTTTCCGCACATCGAAGAGTGAGTTGCAAAGGGTTGCAAGTTCGTGGGCCCGCGCATAGTCCATCCCGAGACGGGACATCAGAGTTGTGAAGACTTCTCCGGATTTGAGGGAGGTGGAGTCACATTCATACTGTCCGGTGGGAAATCCCCAGATGGAGACCTCCTCCTGAACGGGCTCTTCCTCCATTTTTTCGGAGCGATTGCAGGCGGTAATCGACAGCAAGGCAAGGAGCACCGGTAAAAGTCTGGCAAGTTTCATATTGTCAGCAGTTGTGCATTCTTCTGATAAAACATTCTATAGTATTGGCCATCAGCATAGTGATGGTCATAGGGCCCACTCCACCGGGGACCGGTGTGATGAAGGAGGCTTTGGGCAGGATTGATGCGTAATCGCAGTCACCGTGCAGTTTGCCGTCGGCGCCACGGTTGACTCCCACGTCGATGACAACGGCTCCGGGCTTGACCATATCTCCGTTGACGAGGCCGGCCTTGCCGACGGCAACCACAAGTATGTCTGCCTGACGGGTGACGGCTCCGAGGTCTGCCGTACGGGAATGGGCCAATATGACGGTGGCGTTTGCGTCAAGCAGCAGTTTTGCCACCGGTTTTCCTACTATATTGCTTCTTCCTACAACCACGGCCGTTTTTCCTGCGGGCTTGACGCCGGTGCTTTCAATCATCTTCATTATGCCACTCGGAGTGCAGGGGACAACGCACTGTCCCCCAATCCACAGGTTCGCCACGTTCGAGGGGTGGAATCCATCGACATCCTTTTCGGGAGAGATGGCTTCGATAATCCTGTTGGAGTCTATATGTGCCGGCAGGGGCAGTTGGACAAGGATTCCGTCGATGCTTCCGTCGGAGTTGAGGTCTGCTATTGTGTAGAGAAGTTCATCCTGAGAGATTGTGGCAGGCAGTTCAATCAGCTTTCCGTCCATCCCCACATACTCTGCCGCCTTGATTTTTCCTCTGACATACGACTGGCTGGCGGGGTCTTCCCCTACAATCACCACGGCAAGAGAAGGCTTGCGCCCATATTGCTTTTCCAACTCTTCAATCTGCACTTTCATTTCGTCCTTCATCTTGAGGGAGAGAACTTTTCCGCTCAGGACTGCGGAACACTGGTGAGCTATGTCCTCCCTGTGGAACAGATTGGAGCAGTGGATTTTTGCAATGTCCTCGTATGCTTGCAGACGCGCCTGAGCCGGCAGAGGTGCCTTTGCCACACACATCATCACTCTTCCCCCCGCGGTGAGAAGACGTCCGTCCTCATCTCGCTTTGTCCCCATATGATAGACTGTCCCGGAAAGATTTTCAAGTCCGGTGATTTCGAACCCCTTGGTGTATGAACCGGGATATCCCTCTGAAGCGAGGACAACTCCGAGAGTCGCCTCGTCGCTCCATTCGATGGGATCCGTAACGGGGTTTCCGCAAGCGAGACTGTGGAAAATCCCGAAAATGTCGCTCTTGAGCAAGGGAAGGACCACTTCGGTCTCAGGGTCCCCGAATCGGGCGTTGAATTCAATTACTTTTATGCCGTCGGGAGTCTTCATAAGTCCACCGTAAAGAACTCCGCACAAGGGGCATCCCTCGTCGGCCATAGCGCCGGCAGTCTTTTTCAATATGTTTTCAAGGGCGTAAGACTCATCTTCCCCGGATATGAACGGCAGACGGGTATATGCCCCCATCCCACCTGTATTGGGCCCGCAATCCCCGTCGAAGGCTCTCTTGTGGTCCTGTGCGGGGGGCATAGGATAGACATTTCTGCCGCAGACGAAGCACATATAGGAGAATTCGGGACCGGTGAGAAAATCCTCGATGATGACGCGTCCCTGCCCGAAGGAGTGGTCCAGAAGCATATCTTTCAGTGCAGAGTCGGCCTCTTCGGCGGTCTGCGCCACTACCACTCCCTTTCCTGCGGCCAATCCGTCATATTTCAGGACGATTGGCAGGGGTTTGGATGCGAGATATTCGGAAGCCTCCCCGTAATCGGAGAAAGAACGGTAACCGGCTGTGGGAATGTCGTATTTCTGCATCAGCTCCTTTGCGAACTCCTTGCTGGACTCGATGCGGGTCGCGGCAGCGGTGTGACCGAAAATCTTCAGTCCGGCGGAGGTGAAGGCGTCCGCGATTCCCGCTGCGAGGGCCGCTTCCGGTCCCACTACCGTCAAGTCAATCCCGTTTGAAAGGGCGAACTGCTTCAGGGCCTCGACGTCGGTATCCTTGAAAGGCACATTCTCTGCAAGAAGAGCTGTCCCGGCATTGCCGGGGGCGCAGTAAATCTTCCCGACCTGAGGACTGCGGGACAGAGCGTCGGCTATTGCGTGTTCGCGGCCTCCGCCGCCTATTACCAGTACTTTCTTTTCTCCCATATCGTCAAAACAGATTTTTAATGTTTGAAATGGCGCTCTCCTGTCATCAGCATCGCGATTCCCAGCTCATCCGCTTTCACGATGCAGTCATTGTCGCGTATGCTGCCTCCCGGCTGCACGATGGCGGTCACCCCGTATGAAGCTGCAAGGGCGACGGTGTCGTCGAAGGGGAGGAAGCCGTCGGAGGCCAGGACAAGTCCTTCAGTGAATCCGGCGGCCTTCGCCTCTTTCAAAGCGATTTCGGCGGAGCCCACGCGGTTCATCTGTCCTGCGCCCACTCCCAATGTCCGTCCGTTCTTCACAACGACTATCGCATTGGATTTGACGTGTTTGACTATTTTCCAGCCGAAGGTCATATCTTTCGTGAGTGTGCTGTCCGGCTTGACGGCGGTCACGCACATTTCCGGGGTCAGGCTTGCGGTGGCAATGTCCTGATGCTGGACCAGAAGGCCTCCGTTAACGCTGACATACTGGTTGCGTACTTCGGTGGAAGGTGTCATATCGATTATCAGCACACGCAGGTTCTTCTTGGTGGAGAGAATCTCCAGAGCCTTTTCGCTGAATGATGGAGCCATCACAATCTCAAGGAAGATGGGTTTGAGACCCTCGGCCACCTCTTCCGTAACCTCGCGGTTAAGGGCGACGATACCTCCGTAGATGCTGACCTTGTCGGCTTCGTATGCCTTTGTCCAGGCCTCTTCGATTGTCTTCCCGACAGCCGCACCGCAGGGATTCATATGTTTGAGTGCGACGCAGAAGGGCTCCGCAAACTCCCGTGTGATGGCAAGGGCGGCATTGGCATCCTGTATGTTGTTGTAGGACATTTCCTTCCCCTGAAGCTGCTTTGCATTTGCAAGGCTGAAACTGCAGTCCCCGGTCTCCTTGTAGAATTTTGCGGACTGGTGGGGGTTCTCCCCGTAGCGGAGGGATTGCCTGATGTCAAATTCGAGGAAGAGTTTCTCCGGAAGCCCGGCCTTTTCCCTCATAAACGTTGCTATGCAACTGTCATACTGGGCAGTGTGGGTGTATGCCTTTGCGGAGAGTTTCAGCCTGGTTTCCACCAGAGTGTTGCCGTTTGCAGAAATTTCGGAAAGGATGAGGCCGTAATCCGCAGGGTCGCAGACAACCGTCACGTCCTTGTAGTTTTTGGCCGCACTGCGGAGCATTGAGGGTCCTCCGATGTCGATGTTCTCAATGGCATCATCCATCGTCACATCTTTCCTGGCAATTGTCTCGCGGAAGGGATAGAGGTTGACACAGACCATGTCGATGAATTCTATACCGTTGTCCGACAATGCTTTGAGATGATTGGGATTGTCACGCCTTGCAAGCAGGGCTCCGTGTACCTTCGGATGGAGGGTCTTCACCCTTCCGTCACATATTTCGGGAAATCCCGTGACCTCGCTTATGCCGATGGTCTTTATTCCGCTTTCATCAAGGACACGCTTTGTGCCTCCGGTGGCGATGATTTCCCATCCCAGAGCAACCAGCCCCTTTGCAAATTCCACAAGACCTGTCTTGTCGCTTACGCTGAATAGTGCGCGTTTCATTATTTTATAAGTTTTTTGATTGTTTCAACGTATAATTCATATTCAATTTCATGCCCCATCCGTCTGACTTCTTCTATGTCAGAACCCTCGTAGGTGTATGCCCTCTGGGCGATGATTTTGCCCCCGTCAAGGGTCTGATCCACGTAATGGATGGAGACTCCGAACACTTTCACCCCGTATTCAAAGGCCTGTTCCACGGCGTGGGCTCCCTTGAATGCCGGGAGGAGGGAGGGGTGGATGTTGATGATTCTACCTCCGTAACGGGAGAGAAGGACATCCCCTATCAGTCTCATATAACCCGCCAGACATACCAGTTCAACCTTCAGGGAATCCATCAAATCCGCGATTTCCGTCTCGAAAGCGGCCTTTGAGGCATAATCCTTCGGGCTGAAGGCGAAGGTGCGGACACCCCTTGCAACCGCTTTTGCTACGACGGGGGATTCCGGGTGGTCGCATACGAGCAGGGCAATCCGAGCATCGAGCCTACCGTCGTTGCAAGCATTGGAGATGGCTTCGAAATTGGTCCCGGTGCCGCTGGCAAAAACTGCTAAATTCTTCATTATACTATCGTTACACCCTCTCCGGCAGTTACCTTACCAATTATTGATGCCTTTTCTCCGGCGGCTTCGAGAATTTCGATGGCACGCTGTGCTTCGCTGCTGTCGAGCGCGATGACCATACCTATGCCCATATTGAAGATGTTGAACATCTCACGGTGAGGAACACCGCCCCATTTCTCAAGTACCTTGAACACCGGAAGAATTTCCCAGGACCCTTCCTTTATGGTGACACCTTGGCCTTCACGGAGAAGACGGGGTATATTTTCGTCAAATCCGCCGCCGGTGATATGTCCCACTCCGTGCACGTCGCAGGAGCGAATTACCTCCAGAACCTGTTTCACATAGATTCTGGTGGGGGTCAGGAGAACCTCACCGAGCTGGTGTCCGCCAAATTCCTCAATCTTGTTGTGATAGCTCAACCCTTTGTCAGCCACAATCTTGCGAACGAGGCTGAAGCCGTTGGAATGGACGCCGCTGGATGCTATACCCACCAGCACATCCCCGATTTTCACCTTGCTGCCGTCAATCAGTTTTGATTTTTCGACCACTCCGGTTGTGAATCCGGCGATGTCATACTCTCCGTCGGCATACATACCCGGCATCTCCGCGGTCTCGCCTCCGACAAGCGCGCATCCGGCCTGACGGCATCCTTCCGCGACTCCGGCGACAATCGCCTCCACCTTTGCGGGTACATTGTGACCGATTGCCACGTAATCGAGGAAAATAAGAGGTTCTGCTCCCTGTGCGAGGACATCATTGACGCACATTGCCACTGCGTCGATGCCGACAGTGTCGTGTTTGTCCATAGCGAAGGCTATCTTCAGCTTGGTGCCCACTCCGTCAGTGCCGCTGACAAGGACAGGCTCCCTGAGCCCCAGAGAGGCAAGGTCGAACATCCCTCCGAACGAGCCTATTCCCCCCATCGACCCCTTGCGGGCTGTCGATGCGACGTGCTGTTTGATGCGTCGGACCACTTCGTATCCGGCTTCCAGGTTGACACCTGCGTTTTCGTATGATTTGGCCATATTCTGTTATTTATTCTTGTGTTGATATAATGACGTCGGATATTCTCCCGTAAAGCAGGCAAGGCAGAGGTCCTCCCTTCCGGGACAGGATGCAATGGTGGCTTCCGGGGAGAGGAACCCTAAAGAGTCCGCACCGATGAAGGCACAGGCCTCTTCCACACTCCTTCTGGAGCAGAGCAACTCCTCGAAGGTGGGGGTATCTACCCCGTAGTAGCAGGGACAGGTCATCTTGGGGCTGGCAATCCGGACGTGCACCTCCGTCGCACCGGCTTCGCGCAGCATCTTGATAATCTTGATGGAGGTGGTCCCCCTGACAATCGAGTCGTCAATCAGGGCGATTCTCTTGCCGCTCACGATGGAGCGTATGGCGGAAAGTTTCATCTTCACTCCCCTTTCCCTCATATCCTGAGAAGGCTGGATGAAGGTGCGCCCCACATATTTGTTCTTGATGAGTCCCATCTCGTAGGGGATTCCGCTCTCCTCGCTGTAGCCCATAGCCGCGCTGAGGCTGGAGTCGGGAACTCCCACAACTATGTCGGCGTCCGCCGGACATTCGCGGAAAAGCCTTCTGCCGGACTCCTTCCTGTAGGCGTGGACGTTGCATCCGTCTATGTCGCTGTCAGGACGGGCGAGGTAGATATATTCCATCGCGCAGAGCTTGTGCCGCTGGAATTTTGAGTAGCGGTTGCCTCTGATTCCGTGCGCGTCAAGGGTGACGATTTCCCCCGGCTCCACGTCACGGACGAACTGCGCTCCTATCAGGTCAAAGGCACAGCTCTCGCTGCTGACCACATATCCGTCCGCAAGCCGTCCGATGGCAAGAGGTTTGATTCCGTATTTGTCACGGCAGGCATAGATTCGGTTCTTGGTCATAATCAGGAATGCGAAACCGCCCTCCATCATATTGAGAGTGTCGATAATCTGCCATATACGGGGTTTGTTGCTCTCCTTCTTGACCAGTTGGGCCAGAATCTCACTGTTCGTGGAGGTCTGGAAAAGGGAGCCCTTGTCTTCGAGATGACTCTGTATCTGGGTGCCGTTGATCAGGTCTCCGTCATTGGCTATGGCGAAATCTCCATATTTGTGATGGAAGAAATAGGGCTCCACGTTGTCGATTCCGCCCTTGTTCTTGTTGGCATACTGTACGCTTGCGATGCCTATGTTGCCCTGAAGCTGTGCCAGATTTTCCGCGTTGAAGACGTCAGAAACCAGCCCGAGACCTTTTTTGCGGTGAGATATGCCCTCTTCCGTGAAAGTGACGATGCCTGCTCCCTCCTGCCCCCTGTGCTGCAGTGCGTGGAGTCCGTAATAGAGGATAGAGGGGATGTTGGGGACTCCGTATGCTCCGAAAACGCTCATTTCTTTTCCTCCAGAACTTTGGTCAGTCTGTCAAGTACAATCCGGTAATTGTCGCAGATATAGCCCAGGTCATGACGGAAGCGGTCCTTGTCCAGGCTCTCTCCAGTCACTTCGTCCCACATACGACCGGTGTCCGGACTGATTTCATCGGCAAGGATGATGGTGCCGTCAGCGGTGTGGCCAAGTTTGACCCGGTAATCGACCAGTTTGATGCCTGCCTTGTGGAAAAGGCTGACAAGCAATTTGTTGGCTCTACCCACAATGTCATAGATTGTCTCCAGCTCCTGATATGTGACGAGTTTCAGTGCGACTGCGTGATGGTCGTTGATAAGGGGGTTGGAGAGCCCGGGATTGTCATATCTCAGTTCATACACCACATTCCGTGGTTTGAAGCCGTACTCCAGACCGAGAAGGTCCGCAGTGCTTCCGGTGATGTAGTTCCTTACAATCACGTGAAACGGGATAATTTTGCACTTGCGGCAGAGCTGTGTGTCCGGTCCGTTCTGGCAGATGAAGTGGGTGGGGATTCCGTTTCCCTCCAAAAACTTGAAAATCAGGGCTGAGATATTGCAGTTAAGTTCTCCCTTCCCTGCAAAGACGGCTCTCTTGATGCCGTCGAAGGCGGTGGTGTCATCCTTGTACTTCAAGAGCAGAACCTGAGGGTCGTCCGTCTTGAAGAGTTGTTTTTCCTTTCCGTCAAAAATCAGTTTTTCCATTATTTGACAAAATATTTGACAGCATTTTCAAAAAGTTTCTGATCGCACTCTCCGATGATGTTTCTGTAGAGGTTATTCTCGAAGCGTTCGCTATGCCCCATCTTGCCGAGGATATGTCCGTCGGGACTGATTATTCCCTCAATGGCGTAGTATGAACCGTTGGGATTGAAGGGTGAAGTCATTGTAGGTTCGTCCGTGACGGGGTCAGCGTATTGGAACGCCACCTGCCCGTTTTCAAAGAGCTGGCGGGCCATCTCCTCCGATACGACGAACTTGCCCTCTCCGTGGCTGACTGCGATGCAGTGGGTCTGTCCGACCTCAAGTCCTGCGAGCCAGGGAGATGCGACGCTTGCCACTCTTGTTGTGACAATCTGGGAGATATGCCTGTTGATGTCATTGCGGAACAGGGTAGGAGACTCTTTTATCACGTTGCCGGGTTTGCCGTAAGGCAGCAGACCGCTCTTGACAAGAGCCTGGAATCCGTTGCAGATGCCGAGTATCAGGCCGTCCCTTTCCAGAAGGGCTTCGACGGCCTTTGCCACAGGTCCGCTTCTGAGGACGGATGCGATGAATTTCGCGCTGCCGTCCGGCTCGTCTCCAAGGGAGAATCCTCCGCAGATGGCCAGAATGTGGCAGGAGTCAATCTGCCGGCACATCTCTTCGGTAGCTCTGAGAACATCCTCTCCGGTCTGATTGCAGAACACCCCGATTTCCACCTCCGCGCCGGCTTTGCGGAACGCCTTGGCGGTGTCGTAGTCGCAGTTGGAACCTGGGAATACGGGTATATAGACCTTCGGACGGCTGACAGATGAGAATCTGTAGGGACGTACGGTTGCTTTCCCGGTGCTTTTCGTCCCTGTGGGGACCAGATTGCCGTGTGACGCCTTTGCCGTAGAGGGATATACTTTTGTGAAAGGCTCGGTATTGGCCCTGTACAACTCGTCGAGATTGATTCTTTCGCCGTTGACGGTGCAGAAACCGTCCTCTCCGTCAGTCACTTTACCTATTTCCACCGCAGCTTCTAAAGTCAGTTCTTTTTCGGACTCCACGAGTATGGAGCCGTATGTGCAGTCGAACAGCTCCTCTTCGGAAATGTTCACGTCAAATCCGAACCAATTGCCGAAGGAGGCCTTTGTCAGACCTTCCGCCACGCCTCCGAAACCGACTGACCAGGCCGAGACAATCGTTCCATCCTCAATCCTGTCGTGGATATAATTCCAGTTCCTCTTCAACAGGTCCGTGTCGGGCATATAGTTTTTAAGAGGGGTGTGCTTTATGAGGTAGAGCCTGTTCCCCTCCATCTTGAATTCGGGGGAAATCACTTTCCCTGCATTCACCGTCGTTATTCCGAATGCTATGAGGGTTGGGGGGACGCTGATGTTCTCGAAAGTTCCGCTCATCGAATCCTTTCCTCCGATGGAAGGAAGGCCCAGTGCCTTCTGCATCTTGAGGGCTCCTAAAAGTGCTGCAAGAGGCTTTCCCCAGGAGTGAGGGTCCTGCGTCATCCTTTCGAAATATTCCTGGTATGAGAAACGCATTCCCGACCAGTCCGCTCCGGATGCCGCGACCTTGCTGCACGCCTCGACCACGGCGTAGGCTGCTCCGTGGTAGGGACTCCAGGAGGAGAGGTCCGGATTGAAACCGAAAGCCATCACGGATGCTGTGTCGGTATATCCGTCAACGGGAATCTTCTGAACCGATACCTGTGTTTCGGTCTCCTGCATATAACCTCCGAAAGGCATCAGGACAGTCGAACGTCCGATTGTGGAGTCGAACATCTCTATGAGTCCCTTCTGGGAGGTGACGTTGGGCCCTGCCAGGACGGATTTCATCTTTTCCTGAAGATTCACTCCTTCGGCGCGGCTGTTCTTGAATGGATTTTTCTCCTCGACAGACCCGACGGTGGCCCTGCAGTAGTGCTTTGCTCCGGCGCTGTCTATGAATTTGCGGCTGAGGTCAGCCACGGCCTCTCCGTGGTGGAACAGCCTCATACGGCCGCTGTCTGTAACGTCGGCCACGTATGTCACTTCAATGTTCTCCTGACGGCACAGCTCCTCGAATTTCTCCCTGTCGGAGGCGGCTATGACAACCGCCATCCTCTCTTGGGATTCGCTTACTGCCAGTTCCGTGGGGTTCAGGCCGCTGTATTTTACCGGTACTCTGTCCAGATGAATGTCGAGTCCGTCTGCAAGTTCGCCGATGGCCACGCTGACTCCGCCGGCCCCGAAATCGTTGGACTTCTTTATCAGTGAAGTGGCTTCCCTGCGTCTGAAGAGGTGCTGAAGTTTGCGCTCCTCGGGAGCGTTTCCTTTCTGGACCTCGCTGCCGCAGGTCTCAAGGGAGGCTTCCGTGTGCTCCTTGGAGGAACCGGTCGCGCCTCCGATACCATCCCTGCCGGTACGGCCTCCGAGCATCAGGATAATATCCCCCGGAACGGGGCTCTCCCTTCTGACGTTGCTTGCCTTGACGGCGCCGGCCACTGCTCCCACTTCAAGTCTCTTGGCTGTATAGCCATTGTGATATATCTCTCTGACGTGGGTTGTGGCAAGTCCGATTTGGTTTCCGTAGCTTGAATATCCCGCTGCGGCCTTGCGGCTGATGACTCTCTGGGGAAGTTTGCCGGCGATGGTCTTGGAGACAGGCTGGTATATGTCTCCCGCGCCGGTGACTCTCATAGCCTGATAGACGTATGCCCTGCCTGAAAGAGGATCTCTGATTGCGCCGCCCAGACAGGTGCTCGCGCCTCCGAAAGGCTCTATTTCCGTGGGGTGGTTATGGGTTTCGTTCTTGAACTGGAGAAGCCATTTCTCCTCCTTGCCATCTACATCGACATTGATATAGATGCTGCAGGCGTTGTTCTCCTCGCTCTGTTCCAAATCTTCTAACAGGCCTTTTTTCTTCAGGTATCTGGCTCCGATGGTGGCCAGCTCCATCAGACACAGGCTCTTCTCTTCCCGTCCGAGTTCCTTCCTCATTGCAAGGAACTCCTTCAATGTCTCCTCAATATCAGGGCTGATGAAACTTCCGTCGATTTTCAGTTCGGTGATTTCGGAGTTGAAGGTGGTATGGCGGCAGTGGTCGCTCCAATAGGTGTCCAGAATCTTCAACTCAGTCTCGGTGGGGTTGCGGTGCTCGGACGAGAAATATTTCACCACCTCGGCAAGGTCGTCGGCATTCATTGCCAGGCCCCATTTTTTGCAGAATCCAGGATAATCCTCTTCAGCCATCTCCGTGAAACCGTCCAGAACTGCTACGGGCTGGACCTCAGCCTTGTCATTGAAATCGAGTCTGGAAAGGTCCTTCTCCCTTGCTTCCACCGCGTTTATCAGGTAATGGCGGATTGAGGCAAGATTTTCCTCGGTTGTGGTGTCGTCGAATACGTAGAGGCGGGAACTTTTGATTTGAATCCGTGCCTGAGGGTCGATGAGTCTCACGCAATCCTCTGCGGAACTTGCCCTCTGGTCGAACTGGCCGGGGATGAACTCAACGGCCAGATATTTCCTGCCGTCAAGAGGGAAATCCTCTGTCACGCTGTCGGTGACTCTTTCTCCGAAGACGGTGTATCTGCATTTTTCCAGCAATTCTCTGGAAAATCCCGCAAGGTCATAGACATTGATGACCCTCAGGGAATGAAGATTCAGAGAAAGGTTTTCGTTCAGTTCAGCAAGAAGGCTTTTTGCCTCCACTTGAAATTCCGAATACTTTTCTACAAAAATACGGATATGCTCCATTGCTCTATATCTGTGTTTGGGCTATTTTTTCAGTCTGCAATTTTCTGAAATTCTCGAGTTTCCCCGATATTTCCTTGTCGCTCAGAGCTATGATTGAGACGGCAAGGAGAGCCGCGTTTTTCGCGCCGTTAACTGCAACCGTGGCGACCGGTATGCCGGAAGGCATCTGCACCATCGAGAGCAGGGAGTCCAGCCCTCCGAAGGCTTTGCCCGATATAGGGACTCCGATTACGGGAAGGGTCGTGAATGCCGCTGTCACTCCCGGGAGATGCGCCGCCCCGCCCGCTCCGGCTATGATGATGTCAATGCCGCGGCTTTTGGCTGTCGAGGCCCATTCGCTCAGCAGGGCGGGAGCCCTGTGGGCGCTGATGACACGTTTCTCGTACGGGATGCCGAATTCATCGAGTGTCGTGAATGCGGCGGACATTATCTCCAGGTCGCTTGTGGAACCCATCACTATGCCAACTTTCATAGCGGTCCTATTTTGCGAAGAAGAGTTTTGAAAGAGTCATCGGGTCGATGTACTGACCATCCTTATAGACGCGCATATTGCCCGATGCGATTTCGTCAATCAGCATCACGTTGCCGTCCGGGTCATATCCGAACTCGAACTTGATGTCGTAGAGGACAAGGCCTTTGGCTTTCAGGTCGTCGGCCACGATGGCGGTGATTTTCTGTGTCATAGCCTTGATATCGTCATACTGTTTTTCGGTCATTATGCCGAGAACCACCAGTCCGTCCTTGGTTACGAGGGGGTCGCCCTTTTCGTCGTTCTTGAAAGTTGTCTCCACGTATGCGGGAAGGTCCGCTCCCTCTTCGATATATTCTCCGTAGCGGCGGCGGAAGCTGCCGACCGCCTTGTGACGGCAGATTACCTCAAGACCGTGACCGAACACCTTGGCGGGCAGAACCTCCATTGTCGTGTTTTTCAGGTCTGCGCTGACATAGTGGGTGCGGATTCCGGCCGCGTTGATTTTTTCAAAGAAATAGATTGACATTCGGAGATTGACGTCCCCGACGCCTTCAATAGTGAGTCCTACAGAATTTTCTCCCGGATCGAACACACCGTCCTTTCCTGTGCAGTCATCCTTGAATTTCAGAAGATAGTTACCATTTTCCAGGGCAAATACATCCTTGGTTTTTCCCGTATAGACAAGTTTCATTGCTGTGTTGTTTTTGAAGTGACAAATTTAATCAAACGGAGTGTAAATACCCATTATAATTATCAACAATGAAAAGGTTAAAAATGTTTTGAAAAAATTATTTGCAGATATAAAAAATGTTCGTACCTTTGTCATCCCAAATCGCGGAAATAGCTCAGTTGGTAGAGCACGACCTTGCCAAGGTCGGGGTCGCGAGTTCGAGTCTCGTTTTCCGCTCAAAAGAAAGAAGGACAACCGATGGCTGTCCTTCTTTCTTTTGAGTGGAAGGCCGTGAGCAAAACAGGGCTTTCTGCTCACAAAAGCCCTGAAAACGAACCTATCGTGAGCAAAATGCAGACTTTTGCTCACGTCTTGGCAGGAAACCGTGCGGCAGATATGATAACTCCGCACCCGCCTATTGTCGGACGGGAGTAATCGTGAAATCGAAGGAGTAGTCGCCGTAGGGCAGCATATACTTTTCGAGAGGGAGCGCTCCCCAGCTGTCTTTGCATCCGAGACCCATCTGTACCTTGTCTATCAGGACATTGGTCAGATTGTTCTCCCTGATGTCACCGGCGTGAAGGTTGCGCTTGGCCTTCCCTTCATCAAGAGTCTCGATGCTGTAGTGGAGAGCCGAGCCTGAGAAGGGGGTGCAGGAGGAAATCTCCAGACCGCGTCCCTTTCCGTCAAGAACTTTTATCCAGCGTAAGTCGGCCTTGTTCCCTGTCTCCTGAGGACGGATATAGGGATAGTACTGGTCGGCGACAAGTCCCTGATACAACCCTATGAAAGTGTTGTCCTTGCGGTCGGCGTAACTCTCGCCGGGTCCTCTGCCGTACCATTCCATACGGTCGAACGAGCGCGGCATCGTCAGTTGCACGCCGAAACGGAAGAGATTGGACACCTCTTTCTTCTTGTCAGCGGACATCTTGAGGGAGACATCAATGGCTCCAGTTTCACCGATTCGGTAACTCATTGTCAGCCGGGCCCCTGTGCCCTCCATATTGTAAGTGGCTGTCGCAATCACGTAGTGAGAAGTGGCTTCCGTGGCAAAAGAGACAAGTGCCAGGTCAGGATTCTTCCACACGGCATATATGTTCTGCAGGTCGGCTCCGAAATCATTGTCGGTGGGGGCTCTCCAGAAGTTGGGCTTGAGTACGGTCCCGGGCAGAATCATCTGCTCACCGTTCAGGAGATAACTCTCAATCCATCCGTCCCCGGAGAATGAGAGAGAAAAATCATTGCCCTTGACAACCAGAGATTTGCTGGATGAGACAAAATATGATGGAGCCTTGTGGCTGACCGCCGTCGGCCTTGCGAAAGTCCCATCTCCGAGAGGGAGCTGCTGACGGGCTATGACCGTCCCTTCGGGCAGAAGACCGTCTTTCTTCAGGAGAGAGTAACTTACGTTTAAAAACCACTCCCCCTGTCCACCGTGATCTCCGAGATCGACGGCGACAATGCCTTTCTGTTGCGGGGCCACGTCAATCTTTTCGACGGTCCCGGTCCTGACAACCTCGCCGTCGTGAAGGAGAGTCCAGTCAAGGCGGCAGTTGTCAAGAGGCTTGAAGAAATTCTCGTTGTATATCTCCAGTCCGCCCCGGGCAAGAGTTGTCCAGATATTCTGATAGTGATACTGCACTTCGTAGGCGTGGGGGTTGGGTACTCTCTCCGGGCTTACCAGTCCGTTGTCGCAGAAATTGTAATCCGACGGGTCGAGGGTGTTGAAATCGCCTCCGTAGGCATAAACCGTCTTGCCGCTCTTGAGCTTCAGTCGGGGTGACTGATCCACGAAATCCCAGATGAAACCGCCCTGGGTCTGGGGATATTTGCGAATCAGTTCCCAATATTCCCTGAAACCTCCTTCGGAATTGCCCATTGCGTGGGCATATTCGCACTGGATGAGAGGCTTGGTATATTCCGGATTTTCGCAATATTTCTCAATGTTCTCCCAGGAGTAGTACATAGGACAGTAGATATCGCTCTTTCCGTCATATTCAGCCCTTTCATACTGGACGGGGCGGCTCCCGTCCATCGATTTGACCATATCATACGCAGCCTCGAAATTGGGGCCGTAGCCCGCCTCGTTGCCGAGGGACCAGACTATGATGGAGGGGTGGTTGAAATTGCAGCTGACATTACGGCGGTTGCGTTCCAGATGAGCCTTGAGGTAAGCGGAGTCTCTGGCAAGGGTCTCCTCACCGTATCCCATACCGTGGGACTCCACGTTCGCTTCAGCAATCACATAGAGACCGTACCGGTCGCACAGGTCGTACCAGTAGGGGTCGTCCGGATAGTGGCAGGTGCGCACTGCATTGATGTTCAGCTTTTTCATCAGGGTGATATCCTGTATCATCCTCTCTCTCGGGACGACATATCCTCCATAAGGGTCCATCTCGTGTCTGTCGGCACCCTTGAAGAGAACTGCCTTCCCGTTCACAAGAAGCTGCCTTCCCTTGATTTCCACCTTGCGGAATCCGACGTTGAAATTGTGAACCTCGGCATTGCCGGACTGCCCTGCATTCAGAGTGACGGAGAGTTTGTAAAGATAAGGGTCTTCCGCACTCCATTTGTGGGGATTCTCCACTTTGATTGTGGCGCTTTTCAGTCCCTCTCCCTTGAGGGAACTCTGATGGACGGAATTACCATCCGCGTCGAAAAGTTGCAGAAGGGCATCCCCGTTGCCGGCCTGTGTTATTTCTACGTCGAGACGGCCGTCCTTGTAATCATTCTCAAGGTCCGGAGTGATATGGACGTCGGAGATATGATTCCGCCTGTCACGGGAGTAGATGAAGTTATCCCTCGCTATTCCGCTGTAGCGGAAGAAATCCTGATCCTCCAGATAGGTGCCGTCACACCACCTGAACACCTGCATTGCGAGGAGGTTCTCCTTCCCCGGCTTTACGAACCGGGTAATGTCGAATTCCTGATGAAGTTTGCTGTCCTCCCCGTAGCCTACGAACTTTCCGTTGACCCAGAGATAGACGCAGGAGGTCACGCTTCCCAGATGGATGATAATCTGCTTTCCGCTCCAGGATGCAGGGATGGACAGTTCCCTTCTGTAGGAACCCACGTGATTGTGGGCCAGAGGGACGTATGGGGGATTGTTCTTGTACCAGGTCTTCCATGCATATCCTATATTTACATAGAGAGGGTCGCCGAAGCCGTTGAGTTCCCATACTGCCGGGATATTCATCGTCATCCAGCCATCGTCGGCATTATATTTTTTGGAATAAAAATCAATCGGACGCTTTTCCGCCCTTTCCGCAAAGTGGAAGTCCCATTCCCCGTCCAGAGAGACGATATCTCCCTCGGGAGCGGGCATTGCCGTCATGGGGAGACGGTTGATTTCATTGACCGAAGGGTCCTGCCATTCACGGAATGTCTGGGCTGAAGCGGCAATCGCGCAGGTAAAGGCAAGGGCAAGAATAATAGAACGTTTCATATACAATATATTATAAATTCATAAAAATCATCGGAATTTTCCGGCGACACTCCAGAGGACTATTCCTGCGGAGACGGAGACGTTCAGGGAGTGCTTGGTGCCGAACTGCGGGATTTCCAGACAGATGTCGGAGGCATCGACCACTTCCTGGCTCACTCCCTTGACTTCGTTGCCGAAGATGTATGCGTACCTGCGTCCTTCTTCAGGGTGAAAAGCTCCGAGGCTGGTGGAGTTCTCTGCCTGTTCCACACTGACAATAGTATAACCCTCCTCCTTGAGCTGCCCGACAAGTTCCAGAGTATTTTCCCTGTATTCCCACTCCACGCTGAACTCTGCTCCGAGGGCTGATTTGTGGATTTCGGGTGACGGAGGGCAGGCACAGATGCCGCAAAGATATATTTTCCCCGTCCGGAAGGCATCGCAGGTTCTGAAAACCGACCCCACGTTGTGCAGACTGCGGATATTGTCAAGAATAACGACTGATGAAGACTTCTCCGCGGATTTGAATTCATCCACGCTCATCCTGTGCAGTTCGCTGTTCAAAAGTTTTCTGAACATAATTTCCAAATTAGGAGAAAAAAGGTAACTTTGTAGGACAAAAATAACAAAACAATATGAAATACGACGTACTGCTTTCAGATTTAATCAAGAAGGAAGAGGAGAGGCAGATGAGCGGTATAGAGCTTATCGCTTCCGAGAATTTTGTCAGTTCACAGGTACTTGAAGCGCTTGGCAGTGTCTGTACAAACAAATATGCCGAGGGTTATCCCAATGCAAGATATTATGGAGGGTGTGAGGTTATCGATAAAATCGAGCAGCTCGCCATCGACCGCGTGAAACAGCTTTTTGATGCCGAATACGCCAACGTGCAGCCTCATTCAGGGGCTCAGGCCAATACTGCTGTTCTTTTCGCCTGCCTTAAACCCGGCGATACGTTTATGGGTCTGGACCTCTCTCACGGAGGCCATCTCACCCACGGCTCTCCCGTCAACGTTTCCGGTAAGACATACAATGCCGTCAGCTATTGCGTCGATGAGGTTACGGGGCTGATTGATTATGACAAGATGGCGCGCACAGCAAAGAAATGCAAGCCGAAAATGATTATCGGCGGCGCTTCGGCCTACTCCCGCGAGTGGGATTATGAAAGGATGCGCGCGATTGCGGATTCCGTGGGAGCTCTGCTGATGATAGATATGGCCCACACTGCCGGTCTGATTGCGGCAGGGTTGCTGAAGAACCCCGTCAAGTATGCTCATATTGTAACATCAACGACTCACAAGACCCTCAGGGGTCCCCGTGGCGGTATCATCCTTATGGGTAAGGACTTTGACAATCTCTGGGGTCTCACCACTCCCAAGGGCGAAGTCAGGAAGATGAGCGCCATCCTCAACTCGTCCATTTTCCCCGGCACACAGGGCGGTCCTCTTGAGCACTGCATCGCCGCCAAGGCCGTCTCTTTCTATGAGGCCCTTCAGCCCGAGTTCAAGGAATACCAGACTCAGGTTGTCAGGAATGCCGCGACTATGGCTGAAGAATTCACGGCCAGAGGTTACAAAGTGGTATCTGGTGGAACTGACAACCATCTCATCCTGATAGACCTCCGGACCAAGTATCCCGACTTGACAGGAAAGGTTGCCGAGGCTGCTCTGGTCAGTGCCGGCATCACTGTCAACAAGAATATGGTTCCGTTCGACACCCGTTCCCCTTTCCAGACTTCAGGTATCAGAATAGGGACTCCCGCCATAACTTCAAGAGGCTTGAAGGAGAAGGATATGATTCAGATTGTGCAGATGATTGACGAAGTTCTCGCCAACGTGGAGAGCGAAGAGGTTATCACCACAGTCCGTGAGAAGGTGAGAAAGAAAATGTCCGGAATCCCCTTGAACGTCTGGTAGAAATGTATCTTTTTACTTCAGAATCAGTTTCGGAAGGGCATCCTGACAAAGTTGCGGATCAGATTTCAGATGCCATTCTTGACGAGTTCCTGCGTCAGGACAGGGCGTCTCACGTGGCCTGCGAGACTTTTGTCAGCACAGGACTTGTCGTAGTCGGGGGCGAAGCCACAAGCCACGAAGCATACGTGGACATTCAGGAGATTGCAAGGCGCACAATCAGGCGGATCGGATATACGAAGAGCGACTACAAGTTCGATGCGGATTCCTGTGCCGTGATTTCAACGCTTCACGAGCAGAGTGCGGACATAGCGCAGGGTGTGAACCGGAAGGACAGCGAAGAGCAGGGTGCGGGAGATCAGGGGATGATGTTCGGCTACGCCTGCTCAGAGACTGAAGACTATATGCCGCTGCCTCTTTATCTTGCCCATACCACCTTGATGGAACTTGCTTCGATTCGTCACAGCGGCAATTCCCCTATGCCGTATCTGAGGCCGGATGCGAAGTGCCAATATACCATAGAATATAATGATGACCACACCCCGGTCAGAATTCATACGCTTGTCTTGAGTACCCAGCATGACGAGGATGTCTCTCAGGAGAAAATCCGCGGGGACATAAAGAATATTCTGCTGCCGAGGGTCAAGGCGAAGGTCGGTTCTGCAACGGCGGCTCTCTTCAATGATGACTGTGTTCTGCACGTCAATCCCACTGGAAAGTTCGTGATAGGTGGACCTCACGGAGACACGGGCCTGACAGGCCGCAAAATAATAGTGGATACCTACGGAGGTCGCGGCGCTCACGGCGGCGGGGCCTTTTCCGGCAAGGACCCCAGCAAGGTTGACAGGAGCGCGGCATACGCCGCCAGGTATATTGCCAAGAATATGGTGGCTGCGGGAGTGGCCTCCGAAATGCTTGTCCAGATATCATACGCCATCGGAGTGGCAAGGCCCGTCAGCATATTCGTCAATACATACGGCACATCCAAATGCGGCCTGACCGACGGACAGATTGCCGAAAGAATCAATGACCTTTTTGACCTGAGGCCGGCTGCGATTACCGAAAAGTTCGGACTCCTCAATCCCATATTCGAGCCTACGGCCGCTTACGGTCACATGGGCAGAAAGCCTTACAAGGCCGAGGTTGAGTTAAGGGAAAGCGGCTGTACAGTGAGAAAGGAGGTCCAGTTCTTCGGCTGGGAACTTCTTGACAGCGTTGACAAGTGCGCGACTCTTCTGAAATGAGACAGCTCCCCATACTGATAGGGGATATTCTCGTATCTTCGGAAATACTTCTCGAATACTTCTGCTGCGATTATGAGACTTGCAGAGGTGCCTGCTGCATAGAAGGAGAGGGCGGGGCTCCGCTGCTGCGGAAGGAATGTTCCATTCTCAAACGCAATTATCCTCATTACAAAGAATTTATGAGCAGGGACGGCATAGCCGAAGTCGAACGCAGCGGTTTCTTCAGAATCGGTGCGGACGGAGACTTCGAGACTCCTCTGCTCGGTAACGGCGAGGAGTGTGCATACACTCTGTTTGAGGGGGAGAACTGTCTCTGTGCAATCGAACGGGCCCATTCATCGGGCAAATGTCCCTTTGTCAAACCAATTTCGTGCAGGCTTTATCCCATACGCGCCTCCAGGCTGTCCAACGGTCTGACTGCGCTCAATCTTCATCGCTGGGACATCTGCAACTGCGCCTTCGAAAAGGGCAGGCGCGAGGGTGTCCGCGTCTATCAGTTTCTGCGCAAGCCCCTGACCGATGCCTACGGCAAAGATTTCTACGCCCGGCTCTCCGCCGCCGCCGAAATGTTTTAGCACACACGCACGTCACTCGCCGGTGTGC
>JAZLIS010000065.1:0-12769 GCA_045617505.1 Bacteroidales bacterium
CTTCCTAAGACCGCTTGGCCTCCGACTTTGCCCGGAAACCAACTTGAGGCCATAATCCATAAGCAGAAGGTTGGGAGAAACTTCAGTTGTCTTCTCAGGATCGGGTTTTGCACCGATCAACGCATTCTGTCTCTGAGCGAAATGATAACTGCCCGGAATCTTCAGGTCTATGGTATAAAAACCATTGTCGGAGCCTGACCATCCCCAGTTGAGACTCCACATATAGTCCTCGTCATATCCGTCAATGATAAATTCGTGTCCTCCAACGCTTGGATCAGCCGCAGAATACAGAATAGGACGACCTGCATCGATTTCTCCCTTGAGAAGGGCATAATACTCGGAAATGTCACTGAAATTCTCCTTATCTACCAATGTCATCGAGCCGCTGTACCCGAAATTCGTCAGAAGAGCGTGGGCAACAGCCAGATCCGAAGCACCCGAACCGTTTTTCGTATAATCCATATACACGGACATACCGCAATCGTGGATAAGGGTCGCTATGGCATGCTTTGCGTCATCACCGGCCTTCTTTACGTCAGCGCTCTTCAAAGGCATATTACTCCAATCATAGTTGTGATCCTCGATGCTGTAACCGTTCATCTGGTAGCCATAAGAGCCTGTCTTGTAAGTAGGGACACGGCCTGTACCATGTGCGGGATACTCCATATGACGCATAAAGATGGCCATCGCCGTAGCAACACAGCCCGTCACCGCCTTTCCGCCGGGGATATCGCAATAATAGTTATAGGGACTATCCTGATCCCACTCGGCGGTATTCAGTACAACTGACTTGCCGCCCTTGGTCTTTACACCTATGCCGGCCCACTCGGCACGTACGTCATTTCCGGCCTTTATATTCTTGGTCCTGACTGTCCTGATATCCTTCTCAAGTCCTGAGAACCAGCCCCTGATGTTGGAAGGCATACCGTCCACACGGAAATTGCCCGTATAGGAATAACCCAGTACGGGAGTCACGGCATCCTCGGCGGATATGATAACGAATCCACCTCCGACACGGTTGAATGCATAGAATGCGGGAGACTCGGTCGACGTGCCTGTCCACACCTGTTTTATGGAAGAAGACGCGGTATTGCCGAAAAACTTGCAGGCATATTCGGCTGCTTCCTGTTGGGAAAGCGTTCTTGCAGAAGCGAAGACTCCGCACAGCAGAGCCATTGCTATTATAACAAACCTTTTCATCGCACTATTTCTCCTCTTTTTCGTAATAAACCACATAGCCTGTATTGTTGGGATAGTCCATAAGCCATAGTTTGTCCTGTCCGACTTTCTCAATCGTGACGCTGATGTCTGCAGGTGAGTAAGCAGACACGCCGAAAGCATCCAATGAAAGACTTACGACCTGACCGGCTTTGACTTTAGCGGGATACTGGAATCCGGCGAACCACTCTTCATTGTAATTCTGAAGATGGAAAGTCAGGTTCTTTCCATCGGATGAATATGAATACTGGTCCTTGCCGGCCTCATAGACAAAAATATCGGAGGCGGCATCGTCAGTGGCTGAATATACGCCGTACGCAGTTTTCGCAGTCAGAGGGGACTGTATCTCGTGCTCGTTGAAGTCCTTGGCATCGAACACATAGCAGGCTGCCGCAGTGGGATAGCAAATCAGGTCACCCTGTGCACCGTCCTCCACCTTGAAACCGAGGGGGCGGCAGGTGGCGCTCATCTGCACTCCGCGCTGGGAAATGATTCCGGAACCGCCCGCAGTGCCGTTGAAACCGTTGACAAAAGTCATATTCTCCAGTTTCACACGCCTGTGGGAATATTTAACTTTGTCGGCAATCAGTTCAGATAGTTTGATTGTAGTGCAGGGGATGTTCTGTGTCTGTGTCACAGTTGCTCCGGAAACCTCCAGCTCGGAAAAGAGCAGAGCACCGGAAGATATCCTCGCCTTGCCGGTTATATGGCCGTCGATGAGCTGTCCGGGCTTGAGAGTGTGAGCACTGTTGTTCAGCTGGACACCCGCAGTGGCATCCTCCATCTGTGCGTAGCTCTTGAAGACTCCGGATACGGTCAAGCCTTTGATGTGGATATCGAAATCCGCATACGATGTGGTGGACTTTGCAGCAAGTTCGGCCAGCGTCGTATAAACTATGGGCTCATCCTTCTTGCAACCGGCAAAAGCCGACAGAATCAGGGCTACGCATATATAATAATGTAACCTTTTCATATCAAACACCAAAGGGCGGTCATTCGGCCGCCCTTAAATTAGAGTAGTATAAGACTAGAATTTCTTTTCAGCTTTGAGAACATCAAACTTGGCTTTACCATTTCCTTTAACCTTCTTGCTGCCAGTACTCCAATCCTTTGCGATTGAAGGAAGGGCCTCGAATGTCTTGGAAGACCTGAGCATGCCGACGCCCTTGATCCTTGAACCATAGATATTGAGAGATTTGCCGTTTGCAGCGGCATTGACATTGCGTACAGCAGCATTATTGGTAGCCAAGCAAGTTATAGCGGCACCGTCAGCAATCTCATTTACAGTTCCAAGATATGATCCGTCACTAAGGCTGAATACATCCAGGCTTATATAAGGGTGAATGGCTTTCAACTGATGAGTTGCAGGATCAACATCGAATACGATGGGGTCAGTGCCATCGCTCTCATCTGAAGCGAAACTGTCTACGGCATATGCCTGAGTCTTAGCGCTATCCCAGTATCCTAGCAGTTGTCCAAGCAGATTGCCCTCCTCCTCATATCCGTCCTGAGTGCCGTCACAAGTAAGAGTGTGTTTCTCTGGATCGTACACTGCATTCCAGCCTGAGCCGTCAGCAACTGCTATATCGTAGACCACGAAGTGATTTTCTTCAATCTTGGGAGCAACACTTATAGTTCCGTATTCAGGCTGTGAGCACTCGATAGTATATTCTCCGATTACCAGTTCGCCCTGATAAGGTATAGCTGCAGTGGTGTGCGTGGCGACAAACGTCTTCTTTGATCCATAAACATTCTCTGCAACAACTATCATCTGATATTCGGTGGCTGCCTTACGGTTGAGGAAACCGCCGGCAACGTAACCGTTGGTATTGATTGAACTGATGTCATCAGCATCGAAATCATTTCCGTATTGCGCAACAAGGTCCTCAGGAGTTCCTGTCCAAGTTGCTATGACGGATGACTCGTTGAGGTAGTACCTGGCAGATTTGATCTCCTTGCCATAGAGCACATAGCCTATTGAATTGTAGTCAGTCATACCATACTGCTTGATCATCGCTTCTGAGAACACGTCTGTTCCGGACATCAGCAGAAGTTCGCCCTCGACCTCAGGTTTTTCGGCATTGGCGCCGGGGAAGTAGAAGTCGCACAGAACTGCATCATCGGTCTGGAGAGTACCGTCTGAACCGTAAGGAACGGCAACAACGCGGTAAATACCGACCTCAAGAGCGGGCTGAACGGAAGCCTTGCCACCCGTAAGGGTTATGTCCTGAATGTTCTCATCCTCGCCCACAACTATTACGCTGAGAAGAGTAAGGGGATCGATATTCTGGCTTGCAATGATGTATTTCAGACCGGCAACGTCGGCTGCACCCGTGAAATTGATGACAGGTGTCGCATTTCCGTCCGGGTCAACGAACATTCCGCCGTACTCGACAGTTGAAGTGAAGTCAAGACGTACGAAGTTGTCGCAGATGAAGGAGTCATACTGACCGGTCTTTGCATACCACACATAATCGCCAAGATACAGGTCTGTACCAGGTTCTCCGGCAACATACATATCGGCAAGATAGAACCCTCCGTTTCCATCATAGTAAGGGTAATAATCATCGGGGTATTGAGCCCTGAAGGCATCGCAGAAAGCAAACCACTCGGCTGTTCCCTCCGCATATCCATAGCCTTTACCTTGCGTATACCAGTACCAGTTGTAGTACTCAGGCTCATCCAGGAACCAGACCTCACCATCGGTGTTGGTATAGCCCATATACTGTTTGGGAATATAGATGGCATTGGTCTTGGTGTTCAGATAGAAGCGGTAGTCCTGAACGTCGTAATCTTCGCCACCGGCAATCGTATCGTGGCCGAAGCAACCGATAACCTTGAACTGCCAGATATCGTCAGACAGTATCTGGTAATAGAGAGCCTTGGTCTCCTGCTCGCCCCAGTAGGGAGTCTCATAGATCGTACCGGTATCGAATACCAGCCAGGGAAGAGGAATGGAGATGCTGAGAGCGATTGAAGCATCGCCGCAAGGCATTGTGGCGCCTTCGTCAGCAATTGCAAGGGTAACGCTGACAGCGTTGTTGAGACCGAGCTTCTCAGCATCAACTCCTATCACGAGATTAGTCTCAGTCTGTCCGGCAGCGAAAGAAACGGTGCCGGGCACGCTGATGTAACCGCCGTCGATAGCATCGCCGGCAGAGATGATAGGCACATCAATGGCATCCTTGGCGACTGACTCGTTGCGGGCAATTGTCACGCTAAACGATGTAGCGCCCTGCTCCAGAGCCACCGTCGGATTGATGGTGCTGGGGAAATAAACATTATCCCCGGGATATGCAGGAGTCGGAGTGTAGTTCTGCTCCTTGCTGGTACAAGCAACCACAGACAAAGCTATGGCAGCTATTCCTAATATGTATTCAAGTTTTTTCATAACGTGTCAATTATTTGTTCTGGTCGGCGTCAGACAACTGTTTGTTATTCTCTATCTCAGACTTGGGAATCTGGTATGTAAAGCCCATTTCCTCTGCTCCGAGTTTGAGCTTACCGCCATCGAGGTGGTTGTTGTTGGCAGCACCCCAGGTCTCATCCGTACGGTCGAGAGGGATGTTGAGACGACGGTTGTCGAGGAACTCTATACCCTCTCCCCAGAACTCAACCCTCTTCTGGAAGTTGATTTCTTCGATAACGGCAGCCTTGTCGCCAGTTACGAGTTCATAACCTTTCTGACGGGGAGCCATAACCTCTGTGAGAACAGCCTTGGCATTGGCGACGTCATTGTTGTGTGCAAGAGCCTCGGCCTTGATGAACCAGGCCTCTTCAGAGCGCAGATAGATGTAGTTTCCAAGTTCCCAGCCCGTACCTGTGAAGGTACCGTCACCATTGTCCACGAGATTGTCGCGTCCGCAGCCGATGAACTTGCAGGACTGGTAGTCAACCTGTTTGTTGCCGGCGAACGTCACGTTGGACACTGAACGGTCGCAGAGGAACCATTCGAGACGGATGTCATTATCGGCAATCCTGTCAACGAGAGGTTTGAAACCTGCACGCCATACACCGATTCCGCCGTAACCGTCACCGAACATATCCATCTGTGAGAAGAAGGACATATAGATGGTGGAGTTGTCAGCAGTGATGGGGCAGCCGAACACAACGTCGGGAAGACTGAGGCTGCTGAAGCCCTGGAGGATTTCGGCCTGCGTGGTAAGAATTCCGTAGTTGTCAATTACAGTCTGGGCGCAGGCGATAGCCTTGGTCCACTCGTGCATATTCATATATGCCCTGGCAAGGTAGAGGGAAGCCACGCAACCGTCGAAGTCATTCTGGGTGGAGGTCTTGGTTGCACCTATCTTGGCGAAAATGTCAATTGCGCTTGTAAGGTCTGAAATGATGACATCGTAGATCTCCTTCACTGTTGAACGGGGCTGGTCGCCCTCGGTAAGCTCGGTCAGAAGCGGTACGAGAGGTTCGTTGGACCAGTCGTATTTTGTACCCTTACCCCATTTCGTGCCGTCAGCGCCTACATAGTAGCACCTCTGATAGAGGTTTGCAAGCTGCAGGTATGCATAGCCGCGGATAGCCTTGGCCTGCGCAAGATAGCTGAGGGCGGCATTGGAGGTGGTAGGATCCTGCTCGTCGATGGCCTTGATGATGGTATTGGCGGCAGCGATATGATCGTAGTACTCACGCCAGCGGTTGCCGGTGGGAACGTAATTCTCCTGCCAGTAGTCCATAAGATAGTGATAGAGACTCATTGCGAAACGGCCTGTCATCACCATATCGTTACCCATAAGGGAAGTGAGGTAGTCAAAGCTCTTCTGGCCGAAATAGTTGTGGCTGAGATCGGACAGTACAGCCTGCTGTATGTTCGTATATACACCTGTCAGGGTTGCTGAGAACACCTTGTCAGGATCTTCCTGCGAAATTTCATTCTTCCTGTCCTCTGTAAGTACGTCTGTAGGATTGATATCCTTCAGGCAGGAAGAGAGTGAAAGTATTGCTAAAGCAGAAACAAGTATTTTATATGTATTTTTCATTGCTTTATCAATTTAAGTTTAGAATGTTAACTGAATACCGCCGGAAATAGACCTGAGGGGAGAGTATCCGCCGAAGCCTGAATTGCCGCCGCTGATTGAAACGCGGGGATCATATCCCTGGCGAGCAGAAACCAGACATACGTTGTCGGCTACTGCATAGACACGGAGAGCTTTGATCTTTGCCTTGCTCATCCATTTTGAAGGGAAGGTGTAACCAACTGTCACGTTCTTCAGACTGAAGTAAGAGGCCGTCACTAGGTGGGCGTCGGAAGTCTGGCTGTAAGAGTTGGATGAATTGTCTGCATTCCATACGGGGATGTCGCCTTTGCCCGTAGCGGGATTGAATGTATTCCAAAGATCCTTGTGGTGACCTACGTAGAAGCTCTGGCTCATACCGCTGAGGTAGTTTGAATCATAACCCCAACCGCCAATCTGGAAGGCTGTCTGGATAGCGATGTCAAGACCCTTGAAGTAGAAAGAGGTGTTGAGACCACCGGTGAAAGCGGGAATGGCGCTCTTGCCTGTCCAGTACTTGGTGGCATTAGAATAAGTGGTAGTCTTGACCCTGTTGCCTGTGGGAACTTCCTCACCGGTTTCGGGATCGGTCTCGGTCTCGTCCATCCACCACTGGGCATTACCTTTCTCATCCATACCTGCATACTGATAAGTGAAGTACTCGTAACGGTCTTTGCCCTCCATAAGCTTGAAGGTACCGCTTGTGATGCCGTCAGCCTTGTTCTCTTCAGGAAGTGTAAGAATCTTCACAGTGTTGTGGGCACCTACGAGACCGACTGTCCAGCGCAGATCCTTCTTGCTGAAGATGTCCACGTTGAGTTCGATCTCGACACCCTGGCTCTGCAGCTTGCCGATGTTCTCCCAGTTGTAGGGACGACCGGTTGAAGTTGCGGTAGGACGCTGGAAGAGCAGACCGTCGTTGATTGTCATATAGTAGTCAACGGCACCGTAAACACGGTTCCAAAGACGGAAATCGACACCTGCGTCAACAGTGTTCTGAGACTCCCAGGTAAGGTTGGGGTTACCGTAGAACCCCTGAGAATAACCGAGAGAGGAACCGTCCCAGACTACTCCGTACTGGTCAACGTAAGGAGTGTAACCGCCTGAGGTGACACGCTCGTTACCCTGAGTACCGTAGGAAGCGCGGAACTTGAGGTCGTTCAACCAGGATTTGGCATCCTGAGCCCAGCTCTCGCCGGTGAGACGCCAGCCGATACCTACAGACCAGAAGTTACCCCACCTGTTCTTGCCGATGAAGCGGGAAGTTCCGTCACGACGGTAGGCAGCTGAAAGGTAATATTTGGAAGCGTAGTTGTAATCCACCATTCCGAAGAAACCTTCGATATTGTGTCCTACTGTATAGCTCTCACTGTACTGCATTTCACCACCGTTCACAAGTTCGGGGTTGGAAGGATCGAAGAACTGAGTCTTCTGCGCACCGAGAACCTCAGCCTTGTAGAGGTAATACTCGTGACCTATCTTGGCTGAGAAATTGTGATTGTCGCCGAAGATGTTGTCATAGCTGAGCAGCTGGACGGTATTGATGGTATTGTTGATGCTGGTACTGTGTGTACCGCGGCCGTTGAATGACTGACCGTCACCGATAGTGGGAGTGTAATAAGTTGTACCCTTCAGGCCTTCGTACTCATAGCTGATGTTGGCGTTGAAGGTGAAGTGCTTTGCGAATTTGGCCTCGAGATAGCCCTTGCCGGTGAGAGTGTTCATCACGGTCTTGCGTATATCCTCGTTCATGCTGCAGATAACGTTCTGGTTGGTTGCAGTGGGACGGGATACGGTGCCTTCGGTCTGGCCTGTACCTGCATCGTAAACGGGATTGCCGTTGAGGTCAAGCACGGGCTGTCCGTTTGCCGCATACGCGTGTACGGGATAGATAGGTGCCCAGTCGCGTGCTACTTCGAAGGGGTTGGAAGCGGCGCTGGTGCTCTCCTGAACGCCGTTCTGGGTAGATCGGCCGAAACCTATGTTCATACCGACCTTCAACCATTTGAGAATCTGGGTGTTCAAGTTCACACGTGCAGTGAAGCGCTCGTAATCGGAACCGATAACGTATGATTTGTTGTTCAGGTAACCTGCTGAAATATAGTAATCTGTCCTGTCAGTAGCGCCTGAAGCGGAGATGTCATAGTTCTGACGTATGGAATTCTGGAAGAGAGCGTTGGCGAAGGTATCGTAGTAACGGACCTTTGCAGAAGGGTTGAGTTTGCCGTCGGTACCCACGAGATACTGGCCCTCGGGGATGATGAAGGCGTTGTAGTTACCAACCTCACTGAGCAGATTCCGGCTGGCATAAAGAGCGGCGCTCTCTGCGTCAAGACCCATATTGCCGGCCATTGCGGTGTTCCTCAGACCGTACCAGGTAAGTTCATAGAACTCCTTGTTGTCGGTAACCATAGCATAGTCCTTGTAGGCCCTCTGAACAGAACCCAAGTTGGCGTTGAAACGTATGTTGATATTGTCCTTCTTACCTGTCTTGGTGGTGACCATTACGACACCGCCTGATGCACGCGCACCATACAGGGAGTTGGAAACCGCATCCTTGGAAACGGTGATGCTCTCGATATCGGCGGGGTTGATGTCGGAAAGGTAGCCGTTGTAAGGAGAACCGTCGACAACGATGAGAGCCGAGTTGCTGGCTGAAAGTGAACTGATACCGCGGATTATGATGCTGGCATCCTCACCGGGCTGGCCGGTTGAAGAAAGAACCTGCAGACCTGCGACAGCACCCTCGAGAGCGTCAGAAACTGAAACTGACTGGGTGTTCTCGAGAATACCCTTGTTCACTGAGCTCACTGAACCTACGAGATCCTGTTTGCGTTTCTTGCCGAAAGCTACAACGGTAACCTCGTCGAGAAGCTCGCTGTTGGATTCGAGGGCTACGTTGATAACAGTACGTCCCTTGACTTCAATCTCGACGTCTTTGTAACCGATTGTGGTAAAGCCGAGAGTTCCGTCAGCGGAAACGGAGATGGTGTAGCGGCCGTCTATATCAGCGACAGTACCTTTCGGTGTGCCTTTGACGAGAATGGCAGCTCCGGACAGAGGCTCGCCTGTGGCAGCGTCTGTCACTACACCTTTTACGGTGATGTTCTGCGCGAACAGCGAAACGCCGTACAGCGAGAGCACCAATGCGAGAAGAACTTTGATTTTCTTCATGGTTAGATGTTTTTAGTTAAACTTATTTGTTTTGTTTTAGTTTTTCCGTTTCGGTCGTCCGCAGGGTACAATTTTCCCAACGAAGTCGCAAAGGTATAACAGGAATTTTGATTATGCAAATATTTTTAATCGGCCAATAGCATAGCCTATTCGGCGATTTTAGCACGAAAGCATTATAAAAGTCGCCTATTTTGGAAAATTGCCTTACAGATTGAAAGCAATATTCCAAAAGCGGTTCCAAACAACAAGTCTGAAACCGCTTTGGAAAATGCTAAAATTTTTTGCTCAGAAATTACTAAAAGACGGCAATCTTGGCTCTGATGTCCCTTGCAAGCCCACTCTTCCCCCCGGGATAGATGGCATCAACGGCAGCGTCATATGTAGTCCCGTTGATGATCATCGAAAGCAATTCTCTCATTCCCTCCATTCCAAGTTTATCAAACAGAGTTGCGACTATAACATAGGAGGCATGATATGACACATTCCCATCATGTCTGGACTTATCCACAAAACTGCTATGATTCATGCATAGATACTCATCGAGATTGAATTCGTCAACTTCTATGAGGGACTTAACGGAACTTACGTAATGCCTGTTTCCCTGTTGATAATCCGAGCCGTCCTTTTTGAGTTTCATGAACTGAAAGTAACCGGCCAGGCCTTCATTGAGACCATAAGTCGTAATCAAGACTGATGCTGGAGCACAATCAACGGCCTTATGATACAGGGAATGGCTGATTTCATGATAAAGAGTCTGCACTGCTTCTTCCATATCTTCTGCTAAAACCACTACGGAAGTTTTAATTTCAGGAATGTACATACCGCTGCAGAAATGACCGTATGCGGCAGGATCATACTGCCTGAGAAATGCATTGGCGGAATCTGTATCCTTGAAAGTCTTCAGTTTTACTGTTACGGTATCCTGAAGTCCAAGGGGCCCATAGAATTCCACCTCCTTTGTCAATACCTTGACAATACGTGACTTATAACTGTCAGGAAAATCATGGCCGTCATATTCTATCTTCAAGAACTGAGCATTGCCTGAAAAAGGCAGAATGGCCATCAATAGCATATTGAGAACTACTCTTTTCATTGTGGACTCTTTTGCAGATATCTTTTTCTCTGGCCTGCAGACATTTCCTTAGTAATGATTTCGCTGTCAATATAAGATACGTATCCTGTACCTGCCTCCAGTTTGGCCGGTCCGTCAGCTGTTTCGAAATAAGGTGTATAATGAGTATATGGGCTTTCTTTGAGATTTTTTATTTTATTCTTGTCCAAATAGAAAATACTTATGGACAGTCTGCCACCGCCGCAACTTCCCATACGGTCTCCCGGATAAATGTAATCTCCCGGAAATACACACCTGTCCTCAACATTCATATAGACAGCAAACGTGCCGTCTTTATGGACAACCAATATACAATTCGCATCGTCAGTATCACATACCTGGCCAGCTCTCATGGCAAATACCGGAGTCCCGATTTCAGCAAGTACCACGAAACTGCGAAATTTTTCACGGGGGTCCTGTATTAATTTTACCTTTGTACCCGGGGCCAGAGGCATTGCATATGGGAATTTAACATTGACTTTGGAAATGGCATTGCCTATGAACCAGTGATAGCCACTGCGCAAGATGGCATCCTTGATAGCAGTGCTTCCCGGATAGGCTCTGTAAATCTGTCCCTGATCAGTTATGATGGTGCAGTCACTATACCCTCTGTTCTCGCAGGTCATAGTCCCCAAGGAACCGTCCTCTTCGTTCCGCTCCATAGAGACCTTGACAAGGTCTTTCTTTGGACGCAGAATTGAACTCAGATTATCGGCCTTGCCCAGATAAGTTGGAAGCGGTTCCCCTATATAGTCATTTATTACTTGCTCTTGGCCTTCTATTGATTCTGCCCTTTCATTTTCGTCCTCGAAAGTCTCTTCCAAATCCGAACAATCATCTTCATCAGGCTCGACGTAATCCGGATTTGCGGAAGTGAAGAATCTGTACTTAAGCCTTTCTGCAAGCACTTTCTTCTCATCCCATCCCTGCGGGAGCGACTGGGTAAAAACATTGGTGGCATTTATCCTGTTCGTTACAATCATTGCCCAGTCCTCGTCAGAAATCCCATCCACGCCTCCAGTGTATATCAGCTTGTGCGTGCGTCTCATCTCAAGGATGATTTCTGACTCTGTGACAGGGACTTTGGAAGCGGGAAAATGCGAATAAAGTATACTTCCCTTTTCGTAATATTCCCATGCAAAGGTGGTACCGGAATTTGCATTGTTGTACACAACAAGACCGATGAACTCATCCCCCGGGTGCAATCCGGATTTGGGGACAAGGCTTACAATGCATGGCTTGAAGATGTCACTTTCATCAAGGGCCTTGGAAATGGCCAGCCTACCTGCAACTTCCGGGCAACGTTTCCCATCATATTCAGCTGAAGCTTTAAATTTGCCGATGAATGGAACGAAATATGTAGCGGAACCGGCATCTTTGGATTTCCTGACAATTGCCCTTTGCCAGTCTACGTCCAAACCTGCAGGCCATAATGAGTTTTCAAGGATACTGTCTGTGGGATTGAAACTGCTCTTGAAAAATTCGCGGAATTCTTTTTCTGAAAAATCAACCTTCTCTGTTTTATTTATAGAAAAATATGATATCTCATCATCATAGATTTGAACTTGTATAATTTGCCTGCCGTCTTCAATCAGGCAAACATATCTGCGAAATTTTCCATAGGAATCGCATTCCCTAAACCATTCTTTCAGATTGCCGGTAATTACTGAAGCAGGGACACCGACTTTGATTTCATCAAGGCCAAGAACTCGCAGACCAAAACGTGTGGAAAAGATATTTATTTCCGTGAGAGCCCCATCCATGAAGGAGAAACTGTCATTTCCATAAAAAAAGAACTCACATTTCCTACCGGATACACCATATGGGACAATGGAATCAGGCTTCCCGAATTCGGAAGTAAACTCGTCAACAGTCATATTCAAGCTGATAGTCTGAGCCTTAAGGCTTGCAGCCATTAAATATGCCAACGATAGCGTCCATATTATTTTTACCCAGTTCATAGCCAACAAATGTACGTGATTATCTCTGGAAAAACAAATCATCCCTTTTTTGCTACCTACCATCTCCCTTTGATGTCCCTCCGATCTACCTCTGAGCTTCGCAGTATGTCGAGATACTCCGTAGCTAAGAGGTACCAACTAGGGACCAAGTAGCTATCAAGGAGCAATCTCGTGTAACTATCCAATTTCTTTTAAATTATTCCGTTTCCGGCACCGGGGATAAGGCAGGGCCACCTCTTTCGGGGGGACATCCCCCAATCCCCACGACCCCCCCGCCGCGGGCCTCCCCGTTGTGG
>JAZLIS010000066.1:0-7470 GCA_045617505.1 Bacteroidales bacterium
CTTCAGGGATACCTGAACAACGACAGCTGTTACTGGATACTGATGTCGAATGTGGAGAAGGATACGCGGAAAGCTCTGTTCTCATATAGAAAGCGCGGAGAAGTGGAACTCGCTTTTGACGACATGAAGAACCTGCTGGACTTGCACCGTCTGAGAAGCCATAACGAACACACCGTCAAGGGGAAGATATTCGTGAACTTCCTTGCGCAGATTGTCCTTTCAAGGCTGAACAGGACAGTGGAGGCGATACCTGCCAAGGAGAGGTCGTATATGTCTGCGACTGAGATGCTGGACAAAGTGGAAACGTATACCCATATCCACTTCCGCGGCAAGTACCACGATGTCTACTCAACCCCGACGAAGGGTCAGAGGGCCGTGTTCGATCTTCTCGGAATCAAGTACGAATACAAAGGGGAGGACATGAATGCCGAGCCTCAGGCCCCGCAGGAAATGTAGGCCTCAGTAAACCGCATTAGCATCGAATCACGGCCGTGTGGTTACAAACGGCTGGGATTTTCAGATGTAAAATAGAGCACATCTTGCACAGCCGCCCACTATGGCGCAGTCGATTCCGCAAAACGCATTTCATCTCTTTGGCTTTGACAGTTCGGACTATGACCGTGGTCTTCATTGAAGATTTGGCCATCTCGTCAAAAATTGCTTACTTGTAGTCAAATTGACAGAAATAATCAACAACAATCAATACACAAAACTATGGTCAACCGTTTTATCCTCAACGAAGTTTCATACTTCGGACCCGGCGCACGCAAGGAACTGCCCGGAGTCATCGCCCGTCTGGGTTTCAAGAAAGCTCTCATAGTCACTGACAAAGGCCTTGTCAAATTCGGAGTCGCCAAGATGGTGAGCGACGTGCTCGAAGAGGCCGGCATCCCTTATGAAATCTACAGCGAGGTGAAGCCCAACCCCACCGTGACCAACGTGAAGATGGGCGTCAAGGCCTTCGCAAAGAGCGGAGCCGACTTCCTGATTGCCGTGGGCGGAGGCTCTTCAATGGATACCGCCAAGGGCATCGGCATCGTCACCAACAACCCTGAATTCTCCGACGTGGTGTCGCTTGAAGGCTGCGCCCCCACCAGGCGCAAGACAGTTCCCATCATCGCCCTTCCGACCACTGCCGGGACGGCCGCCGAGACAACCATCAACTACGTCATCATCGACGAGGCAAAGCAGAAGAAGATGGTATGCGTCGACCCCAACGACATCCCCTGCGTGGCAATCATCGATGCCGAACTGATGTACTCGCTTCCCAAGAGCATCACCGCGGCCACGGGAATGGACGCCCTGACACACGCAATTGAAGGTTACATCACCAAGGGTGCTTGGGAACTCTCCGATATGTTCGAAATCGAATCCATCCGTATGATAAACAAATATCTCCGCAAGGCCGTGTATGACCCGGAGAATCCGGAAGGACGTGCAGGTATGGCTCTCGCACAGTACGTTGCGGGAATGGCCTTCTCCAATGTGGGTCTGGGACTCGTCCACGGAATGGCTCACCCTATGGGCTCTCTCTTCGACATACCCCACGGAGTGGCAAATGCTCTCCTGCTGCCTACGATAATGAAGTTCAACGCCGTGGTCTGCCTCGATAAGTATGTCGAAATAGCCAAAGCTATGGGCGCATACAAGGAGGGTATGACAAAGAGCGAGGCCGCTCAGGCAGCCTGCGATGCGGTTCAGGCCTTGAGCATCGAAGTGGGCATACCTCAGACACTAAGCGAGATAGGAATCAAGGAGAGCGACATTGACGCGCTGGCCGACCAGGCGATGGAGGATGTTTGCACTCCGGGCAATCCCCGCAAGGTCACCCGCGAAGACGTGGTGGCTCTCTACAAAGCTGTACTTTAATCACTTCTTAACACGATAACATACTGCGGATGAGAAAGATTCTGACCTGCATCGCTGCGGTGATGCTCCTGCTGCCGGACTGTGTCCTCGGCGAAAAACTTGTATATCCGTTCCGATATGCCCCCCACGAAGGGCTGGTGAACCGCACTGAAAAGCAGTGGCGCGACGAAATATGCCTCAACGGCTATTGGGATTTCCAACCTGTGGCAGTACCCGGCTCATATCATTACGGCACTGGGGTGGTACCCGAACTCACGAAACCCACGGCCGACGGCTGGAGCGATGTCAAGATTAAGATTCCTTCACCCTGGAACGTGAACGATTTCGTATATCGCAATCTGGAAGGGCCCGACCACAGGGATTTCCCTTCATATCCGTCTGAGTGGACGAAAGTGAAGATGGCCTGGATGAAAAAGAGTGTCACAATCCCTTCGGACTGGCAAGACAAGGTCATCAAGCTGCATTTCGAGGCAGTGGCCGGAAAGGCTGAAGTCTATGTCAACGGCAAAAAAGTCTGCGAGAACTTCGACCTCTTTCTCCCCTTCGATGCCGATATCACGGATATGGTGCAGCCCGGTCAGACCGCCGAGATTCTCGTCGGTGTCAGAAGCCAGAGCCTCTTTGAGGACAACTCCACCGTCGGCCGCAGGATTGTTCCGGCAGGTTCGATGTGGGGACTGAGCATCAACGGTATATGGCAGGACGTGTTCCTTGAAGCAGTGCCGAAGGTGAGCATTGAGGACATTTTCGTCAAGCCGCTTGTCTCGAAAGGGCTCCTTGAGATGGACGTCACCGTTGTCAATGCCGGCTCAAAGAAGACTGATGCAGTGCTTCAGGGAGTTGTCCGGGAGTGGCTGAATCTGGCCGGCAAGGGGGTGAACGAAGCTCCTGTTCCGGACTGGGATCTCGGCAAGGAAGCGCTTGAAGTTCCGGTCGCCAAAGTCAGCGTTGCAGCAGGCGGAAAGGCCAAGGTAACAATCAGCGTTCCCGTAGGTGAGGGCGCGCTCAGGTACTGGACCCCCGAATCTCCGAATCTCTATTCACTGCTTCTCTCTCTGAAGTCGAAGAAAGAGACCATAGACCTCAAATATGAACGATTCGGATGGAGGGAATGGACTCTTGACGGGACCCGGCACCGGCTCAACGGGAAACCATACGAACTCCACGGAGATTCCTGGCATTTTATGGGAATTCCCCAGATGACAAGACGCTATGCCTGGGCCTGGTTCACGGCAATCAAGGGAATGAACGGCAATGCAGTGCGTCCCCACGCTCAGGTTTATCCCCGATTCTACCTTGACGTGGCCGACGAGATGGGTATCTGTGTTCTTGACGAGACGGCGAACTGGGGCAGCGACGCCGGTCCGAAATTCGACTCGCCTGATTTCTGGGCGAATTCGAAGGAGCACCTGCGCAGACTGGTCCTCCGCGACCGCAACCACGCATCGATTTTCGGCTGGAGCATCAGCAATGAGAACAAGCCTGTAATTCTGGACGTTGACAGACGCCCCGACCTTATTCCGCTTCAGGAGCAGGCCTGGGCCGACTGGAGGGACATAGTTCGCGAAAACGACCCGACGCGTCCCTGGATTTCGTCGGACGGCGAGGATGACGGCAACGGGATTCTTCCTGTCACCGTCGGCCATTACGGCGAAGACGAATCGATGGAAAGGTGGATAGCCATAGGCAAGCCCTGGGGTATCGGGGAACACGGAATGGCCTATTACGGAACCCCTGAGCAGGCTTCGCAATATAACGGCGAAAGAGCCTACGAAAGCCAGCAGGGACGTATGGAAGCCATTGCAAATGAAGCATATATGCTGATATCCAAACAAAGGGCGCACGGTGCGTCATATTCCACCGTGTTCAATATGGCGTGGTACTCGCTCAAACCCCTTCCGCTCGGTCACAGGGACCTGACAAAAGTCCCCTCTATGGAGGACGGAGTTTTCTTCGGTGATTATGTGGAAGGCCTGCCCGGCGTTCAGCCGGAAAGGCTCGGTCCCTACTGCACAACCTTCAATCCCGGCTACGACCCCTCTCTGCCATTGTATGACCCCTGGCCGATGTACGATGCGATGAGGGCTGTCAACGCTCCCGGCGCTCCCGCGTGGTCTCCCTGGGCGGAAATTGACAAATCAGAATATGAGCCGCTTCCCGCAGAGCCGGCAAAGCCATACAGGGAAGTTGTGTTTGTGGGCGAATCCGGGACTCTGAAGAAGGCTCTTGATGTGCAGGGAGTGATTTACTCCGACAAGGTCACTGTCCCGTCAGAAGCCCTTTATATCATTGACGCATCGAAGGAAATTCCTGTCAATGTCAGTAAGAAGATTGCTGCCGACAAGGCTGCGGGAGCAGAAATTCTGCTCTGGGGCCTGACGCCTGAAACTCTCGGAAGTTACATCGGACTCCTCCCCGGGAAACTTGAAATGGACGAGCTGCGCCGCGCGACATATCTTCCCGAGCAGGTCTCCTGGACACTGGGACTGGGCAACTCTGATTTCTATTTCTGCGGACTGCAGCGCTCCGATGTCTCCAGATACACCCTCAAAGGCGAATTTGTCGAAAAAGGCAAAGTTCTTCTAAATGCCTGCCGTACGGAGTGGAGAAACTGGAACTGGAGAGGCGAGGATGCAAAGACCGCCTCTGTCCTGCGAAGCGAATATGAGTGCACCAAAGCTCTGCCGGTATTTGTCGAGAACGGTGGAGTCTATGTCAACACCCTGCTGAACTTCACCGATTCGGAAAAAGGTTTCAAGACTTTGGCCACCCTTTTGAGAAATGCCGGCATAAGATGCAAGGCTGTCGAGATAGACGCCGACAGTTTCTTCTTCCTGCGTGAAGGAGAGTTGTTCTTCCCCACAAATGCGAGGAAAGCTCTGGTGGACGGCGCTCTTGAATTATATGTGTTCAGCCCCAGGCATCTGGATGACCTTCTCATCGAACCGGATATGCCCAAGCTCACCCTCCACGTCAGATGCGGTGGTTGCAGACTGAAGATAAACGGGAAGGAGGTCAAGGTGGCTTACGACAGTGGAGGAGACACCATCTTCCGCGAGCTGCCTCTGCGACAGGGATGGAACAAGCTGGAAATCAGTGGCCCGCCACAGGACAACCCTGTAACCGGCTCATTCCGCTGCGAGAACAAGCCCGACTTCCTGCCGACCGTCAAGGCCTCGCTCACAAATCCCGAATAGTATCCCGAACGGCTACCGTGAGATTTTCATTTTCGATGGCCATCCTCAGTTTTCGGGCGGGGTTGGCCATCGTGCTGGAAGTTAATGCGCTGAATATCAACGTACAAGGTTTTGTGAAGATGGCCAGCCCCAGCAAAAAATCAGGGATAGCCATCAGATGGTCAATACATCAGGTGTCTCTTCGACTTGTCCTTCCATTCCGCTTCGCTCTTGTACTCTGCAAAATAGATGACAAGATCCGCCTCGCTTTTGTAATCGACGAAATAAATCTTCTTGTCGGCCTCGCTCTTGTACTTCACAAAATGCCAGAGCCCCTTGTTCCCTTCCGCCTCTGACTTGTACTTGCACTTATAGACAACGAGGTCGGCTTCACTCTTGTATTTCGCGACATAGACCTTCACGTCAGCTTCACTTTTGTACTTGACACTGTAAATCGTCTGGCCCTGAGCCGCTACGGCCGCCATTACGACAATTACCGCTGTGATAATATATTTTTTCATAACCGCGAATTACTTTCGATTCACCTCACAATGCCTCCCGAATAATCAGGCTTAACCCACATTGCAGCCAGACCTCTTTTTGAAAAAAAATCATATCGTTCAATCTGCCCTCCAGACCGCTCAAGCTGGGTGCCAATGCTCCGAAAAGCCGATTTTGAAGATTTTGAAGCAAAAAGCCCTTTTGTGTGGCTCCCATTTTGATTTGGTAAAGCCATTGATTATCACGAACTTTGCGGTATGTTTATCAAGCCGTCAAAGAAGTGGAGGAACCCGGAGGGGAACGATGCGATAATGGTCCCATACACCTACTATCGCCTCTGCGAATCGTATCGCGAAGCCGACGGCAAGGTCAGACAGAGGACGGTTCTCGGTCTTGGGGAACTGCTTGATTTCCCGGAGGAGTCCCAGAAGCGCGAACTGGCGGAGCAGCTCACATCAATGATAAACGAGGGAGAGAGCAGGATATGCTTCAACCGGAAAGTGTATGATGCGGCGCTCGTCTTCTATGGCAAGTGGCTTGAGGAAAAGAAGGAGGCACAGGAACGAGAGGACAGGCTGGCCGAGGAGGCGCGCAGAAAGGCGGAGGAGGCCAGGGAGGTGAAGGTCAGCATAAAGCTGAAAAGCCTCCATCTGGAGATGTCCCGTGCAATTGGGGCCGAGCACGTCTGCCTTGACACCGTGAAGCGTCTTGGTATAAGAGAGTTCCTCGAAGGGCGCGGCTGGAGTAGGGAGAAGGTGGACACGGCGCTGGTCCAGATAATCGTCCGGGCGATATATCCTTACTCGGAATACAGGACGGTCAGATACCTCCGCGAGAACTCCGCAGTATGCGAGATGTTCGGTCTCGATCCGGACAGGATAACGAAGGACACTCTCTACAAAAGCGCCCACGACCTTTGGAAGGTGCACAAGAGCATGGAGGACTTCCTTCACAGGCGTGTGTGCAGCCTGTTCGACATCGACGAGAGAATCCTGCTCTTCGACCTGACTAACACCTACTTCGAAGGTAGGATGGATGACTCGCTACTCTGCCGCCAGGGCCGCAGCACCTCGCCCGAGGCCAAACTGTCCGAAATACAGACTGCTCTCGGCATCCCCGCCCTCCCAGTCTGCTCGATAAAATCTGTGTGGCTCCGGGAACTACCTCCCGAAAAAGACCCACCCTCAAAATCAGGAGGTTAGCACGCCATTAGCTGCAATGTGGGTTAAATTATGTTATTGAAATAATTGCCATACTGGCAGCATGAAAACAAACCCGCATCGTAATGTGTAAGCCACAACTATTTGCCTACCTCAAGCATATCGAAATACATAAGTCTTGTGCTGTCATTCTCATCTGTCTGGGTCAACTCTTTGAAACCATTGTGCCTATAGAAATCGAGAGCACAGCAGTATGCATCGACAGTAATGAAACGGAATGCCGAATAGATATTATCATCGCTTAACAGAGCTTTGATGATGGACATCAATTGAGCTCCTATATGTTGGCTTTGATATTCCTTGGCAACGGCAAAACGTCCTATTTTGACTGATGGGTAACTGCGGAATTTCTTCCCGTCCGGAAATGTGTCCTTGATTTTCTTCCACTGACTTCCGATAATCTCCAATCGCGTCACTTTATCGTTGAGCAAGCAACAATATGCAACGACCTCCCCTTATCTTCCAAAATGAAGGTATTCGCGATACGTTTTGCTAGAAAATGTTTCGCATCATCAAGAAGGAACTCATTCAAGTCCTCATCTCCGCAATCAAATGACCGGAGGGGATAATCAGCAGTCAGACGGACTAATTTCATCAGAGGCAAATTTCAATATTCCGTGTTGCGTCCTTATACTGAGCCATCAATTGTGCGTAATTGGATTTGCGCTGCTCAGCACTAAGATTGTCCACTCTTTGCATCTCAG
>JAZLIS010000067.1:0-38363 GCA_045617505.1 Bacteroidales bacterium
CTATTACGCATAATTTCGTTACGATTTTTTTCGTAATGCGAATATACGTATATTTTATGTTAGGGCAAACTTCTTCCCTTAAGGTAGATAGGTGAATTTGCCCGCCTGCGCACATGACATAGAAATCATACCCACTGAAACAATAGATAAAATGATGGATAACAGTCTTTTCATTGCAATTCCAAATATGGTGAAAACGAATTCAGAGGCCGTAGTAGGTGCCGTACCAGTTGGCGAAACGGCGGAGTCCCTCACGGAGAGTGATTTGCGGCGTGAAACCGAAGTCGCGTTCAAGCGGCAGGCTATCCGCAAATGTCTCGACCACGTCACCCGGCTGCATCGGCACAAGTTTCCTGTGCGCCTCAAAGTCATAATCAGATGGCAGGACATCTGCCCTGACCAACTCCTCCTGAAGAATGGTCACGAAATCAAGAAGATTTTCCGGACGGGAGCCGCCGATATTATAAACTGCGTATGGCGGAACAGGCAACCCGTCAGGACCGACGGCCCGCTTCGGGGCACCTGCCATCACACGGACAACACCCTCCACAATGTCATCTATGTATGTGAAATCCCTGCGGCAATTGCCGTAGTTAAAGATTTCTATGACCTTGTCGTTCACTAATTTGTCCGTAAAACTGAAATATGCCATATCCGGCCTTCCGGCAGGCCCGTAAACCGTGAAGAAACGGAGACCTGTGGAAGGAATGTCATAAAGTTTGGAATATGCGTGCGCCAGCAGTTCGTTCGATTTCTTAGTTGCGGCATAAAGGCTCACCGGGGAATCTACCTTGTCGTCCGTGCTGTACGGCACTTTCTTATTGCCGCCATACACGCTGGATGATGAGGCATAAACCAGATGCTCCACGGGAAAATTCCGGCAGGCCTCAAGGATATTGTAAAAGCCTATGATATTGCTCTGTATGTATGCATCCGGATTGGTGATGCTGTAGCGGACCCCTGCCTGAGCAGCAAGATTGACAACTATGTCAGGCCTGAAATCACTGAAAACGTCATCCATCTTCCGTTTGTCGGAAATGTCCATACGCACGAATTTCCAGTCACCGCCGCCATTTTCCAGCTGTTCAATACGCCATTTCTTGAGCGAGACATCATAGTAATCGTTCATATTGTCAAGCCCGACTATGCGGGCGCCGGGAAATTCCGACAGGAGTCGTGCCGCCAGTGTGGCCCCGATGAAACCGGCTGCTCCGGTAATCAGTATTTTCTTGCCGTTGAAGTCTATCATCTTACATTATGTTTCTCAAGAAATTTCAGTGTCGCCTTGCCTAATCTGGGGTTGCGCTTGATGTAACTGCTGTGGCTCGCCCCTTCAAATACAATCAGTTCCGACCCGGGAATATTGTCGGAAATCAGTCTGGTGTGTTCTACGGAAATCAAGTCCTTGCTTCCCACCGTAACAAGTGCGGGGCATTTTATGGCGGCAAGATCCGCCGGGTTGATGTCCGGTTCCCTGAGCATCATCATCACAAGAGGCGTCCCCTGCTCGAGAATCCACGCCTTGAACTCCTCAAACCCCTCCCCGCAGTCAGGGAAAAGATTTGCTCCGGCCACGACAATCGCAGCGCAGGTTCCGGGATGCGCCATCTCAAGAAGAAGCGTATTGATGCCTCCGTCACTCCATCCGCCGACGACGGGATTATGCAGGCCGAGTTTCCGGATAAACTGGTAGCAATCCTCAGCCATATCGGCATAATGGTATTCCTCCAGAGGAGCATTCGCCCCCTGCCCTCTCGAATCGGGGCAATAGACTCTGTATCCGGCCTTTGCAAGCTGAAGCTGCTGCGTGGTCATACTCTTGTGGGAGCCTCCGTTGCCGTGCATCAGCACAACGGGATGGCCGTCCTTCGAACCACGGACCGAATAAAGAAGAGACTGTCCGTTGACTTCTACGGTGTCAAGCTCTTCTTTAAGCCCACGGCAACTGAGCAGCAACGGAAGATAGTAGAAATATGAAACTAATTTTCTGAAACTCATATCAATACAAATATAATCATTTTTGCACTTTCCGGCACACAGATGACAGAGGGCAGCCGGAGCACCCGGAACCGCGGCGGAATATATGGACCAGAGCGGCTGAAAAGGCCGCCGCAATCACTGCGATGCATATTATCGTCACAACATTCATAACAGATGGACCGCAATGGAATAAACCGCAAAAGCCGCTATATAAGCCACGACGCACTGCAGGATGACCATCCCGACAGCCCATTTGAACCCGAGTTCACGCTTTACGACAGAAATCGAGGCCACGCAGGGCGTATAGAGGAGAATGAATACCAGCAGGGAAAGCAGGGCTGCGGGCGGAAGGAACGAGGCGAGAGCCGAAGGCCCCTGCCCAAGAAGAACCGACAAGGTGGAAACCACGCTTTCCTTCGCCATAAAACCGGTTATCAGAGCCGTGGACACCTGCCAGTTCCCGAATCCGAGCGGAGTGAACAGGGGAGCGACAAGGCCGGAAATGACAGCCAGCATACTTTCTTCCGGATCGGGAACCACGTTAAACCGGAAATCAAAAGTCTGGAGGAACCAGATAACGATGGATGCCACGAAAATCACCGTGAATGCGTTTGTGACAAAATCCCGTGCCTTCTCCCACAGAAGCCTCATCACATTCTTCAGAGACGGCATCCTGTATGGAGGGAGTTCCATCACAAACGGCACAGGCTCTCCCTTGAAGATGGTCTTGCGGAACAGAAAGGCGACCAGAACCCCGCACAATATCCCGAAAAGATAGAGGCCGGGAATCAGGAAAGCCCCGGACCCTGACAGGAAGGCGGCTGCCAGCAGAGTATATACAGGCAACTTGGACGAGCAGCTCATAAAGGGAATCAGAAGAATCGTCATCTTGCGGTCGCGCACGGAAGGCAAAGTGCGGGTGGCCATTACAGCAGGGACCGTACATCCGAATCCGGAGAGCATAGGGACGATGCTTCCTCCGGAAAGACCAATCTTTCTGAGCAGCGAATCCATCACAAAAGCGATGCGTGCCATATACCCGCTGTCCTCCATAATTGAAAGGCAGAAAAAGAGGATTATGATATAGGGCAGAAAACAGAGAACAGTCCCCACCCCGTTGAAGATACCGTCCGTCACAAGTGACTGGACGACAGGATTGAGACCGTAGTCTGTCAACACCGCATCCGTTTCCGACCAAAGCCAGCCTAAGAAGTTCTTCAGAAGATTTTCCAGCGTACTTCCCACCGGCCCGAAGGTGAGGTAGAAAAGAGCGGCAACTATCAGCAACATCGAAGGAAGCGCGGTGAACCGGCCCGTAAGAATCCTGTCAATCCTTCTGCTGCGCTTCTGCTGACGGCTTTCCACAGGTCTTATCACGGTGGCGGCGCACAGACGGAAGATGAAATCGAACCTCATCCCTGCTATCGCTGCGTTACGGTCCAGCCCCCTTTCGCTTTCCATCTGAGTGACAAGATGTTCCAACATCTCCTTCTCGTTGCGGTCAAGTTCAAGAGCCTGAAGGATTGCACTGTCCCCTTCCACAAGTTTGGTGGCGGCGAAACGGCAAGGGATGCCGGCACGGTGGGCGTGGTCCTCGATAAGGTGCATTATCGCGTGTATGCATCGGTGGACTGCGCCCCCGTGAGCGTCCGAACCGCAGAAGTCATTTCTTTGAGGAATCTCCCCATACTGGGCAACGTGGACGGCGTGTTCCACCAGCTCTCCTATACCCTTCCCCTTGGCGGCTGATATCGGGATGACCGGCACTCCGAGCATTTCCTCCATCTCATTGACCAGGATAGTCCCGCCACTGGCGGAAACCTCATCCATCATATTGAGCGCCACCACCATAGGAATCCCGAGTTCGAGCAGTTGGAGAGTCAGGTAAAGATTGCGCCCGATATTGGAGGCATCCACTATGTTGATTATGCCGTTGGGCTTCTGCTTGAGGATGAAATCACGGGTGATGACCTCATCATTGCTGAAAGGTGAAAGAGAATAGATTCCGGGCAGGTCGTTCACCGAGTAAAGGGCTGAACCTTTGATATGATTGAAGAGAGTGGTCTTGCCGCTGTCCTGATTGCCGACAAGGGCGAGGGAAATTCTGGTCCCTGCAGGAAGAGGATGCTCATCCTTCCTGTTGTGATGGATGCCGTCCTCGCCCAGACCGGGGTGTGAAAGTCCGGCTCCGGTGAGACGCTCATCCAGCCCCCGGCATAAAGATGGAAGTTCTGAATCCGGGAGTTCGGAGACTATGATTTCACCGGCATCGTCGGACCTCAGTGTCAGAGTGTAACCGTTGAGACGGAATTCCATCGGGTCCCCCATAGGAGCTGTCTTGATGAACTGGATCGCAGCCCCGGGGATAATCCCCATATCCAAAAAATGCTGGCGCAAAACGCCCTGACCGCCGACGGCCACAACCGCTGCCGTCTGTCCTGATTTCAGGTCTTTGAGTGTCATATTTCCATCAGTCTTATTATCCCTTGTATCGCTGAAACTGCACCGAGTACCGCAATCACAACACCCGATATCCGGTTAATCACTATCAGCTGGCGTAGTCTGAATTTTTTTCTGAACAAATTTATAACGGATATGAAAGCCACCCACCACGAATTGGTCCCGATGAAGACTCCCAATATCGAGGAGACAACACCTGAATAATAGGAGGGTGCTGTTTCTATGTCAAGTTTGAAAAAGGCGACGATACCCAGCATAAGAACTAACGCTCCGGGATTTGCAAGAGTCATCAGAAATCCCTGCGAAGTCCCCTGGAGCATTCCGTTCTTGAAAAAGCCTTTCTTTCTCCGTTGGTTCTTCTGCCGGATTTCGGCCACCGGATTGGTAAGCATTATTCCGAAACCTATGAAAAGGATGATTGCACCCCCGACAACCAGTACCCAGGCTTTATGTTCGTCAAGGAACTGACTGATGAAGGCAATCGACAGCACAGAGATTGCAGCATAGAGAGTATCTCCGAAAGAAGAGCCGAAACCTACGGAAAAACCCGTCTTCCATCCTCCGCTCAGCGTTTTCTGAAGAGCGAGCACAGCAATGGGGCCGAGCGGCATCGCCGCGCAGAATCCTACGAGAATGGACTTCAGAAAAATCTCTATCATATATGCCGGAGTTGCATTAACTCGCAAATATAACATTTTTGTCACAAAAATACGTCCTGGCAGTTATTAAAACGTAGATTCTTACTATATTTGAAAGTTATGACGAAAAGACATTCCGGCCGGAAAACACTCCTTTGCGTGACGGCCTTCGCATTGCTGTCAGCTCTTCCCTATCTGGTTCCCCACACTGGGATCCTTTCCCTCATAGCTTTCGTTCCCCTCTTCCTGATGGCCGACGGTTTCCGCAGGGATGGCAGGAAACACACATTTGCGATATACTATTCGGCTTTCCTGCTTTTCAACATCCTGACCACCTGGTGGATATGGAACGTCTCCCCGGTCGGAGCCGCTGCCGCCATCATACTGAACGCATTGCAGATGACCGCCATATTCGCCATTTCGGGATGGTACGGCAAGCATACCGGCACAGGAGCCGCTCTTCTCTCCTTCGCCGCCTTCTGGACCGCTTGGGAACACGTTTACTATGAGATAGAACTGTCCTGGCCTTGGCTTGCGCTCGGCAACGCCTTCGCAGGCTCGACGGAAGCGGTACAATGGTACGAAATCTTCGGAACCACCGGCGGAACTCTTTGGATACTTCTGTGCAATATCCTGATATTCCTGACCATAAAGGCAGAAGAAAAGCGCAGGAAAAGGGTTTTGTGCGCTGTTTCCGCCGCCGCTGTTGTCATCCCGCTGATATGTTCCCTGACACGATTCCTCACCTTTGAGGAGAAGGGAGAACCTTTTGAGGCCGTTGTGGTCCAACCGAACGTCGATCCATTCGGAAAATACGGCGTAATCGGGCAGGATGCCCTGGATGCCAAGCTGCTGGAACTGGCCGACCGCTGCGTCATGCCATCCACGGAGCTCATTGTGACACCCGAGACATTCACCTACAACATAGACATCGATTACCCGCTCTCAAGCCCCTCCATAGCCGGATACAGGAAATATCTCGCCGAAAAAGGAGATGTGAAGATGCTTCTGGGAGCCCTGACAAACCGTTTCTACAAGACCTCCCTCAAGCCAGGCCACAGTTCAAAGCAGCTGAAAAACGGGTTATGGTATGACTCATACAACACGGCAATGGTTCTTGACAGCTCCGGCGTATGCGGGCATTATTTCAAGTCGAAACTCGTCCCCGGAGTCGAGATAGTCCCCTATGCCAGCGTACTGCCGTTCTTCGGAGCGCTTCTGGAATCTTTCGGCGGATCATCTTCAAGTTATGCCACACAGGAGCGGATGGAGGCAATCCCCTGCGGAGACAGGCACAAAGTCGGGGCGATGATATGCTATGAATCCATTTACGGCGACTACTGCCGGGATGCGGTGAAGGACGGGGCCGGCTTTATGGCCGTAATAACGAACGACGGCTGGTGGGGTGACACACCGGGCTATCACCAGCATTTCAACTATGCGCGCCTGCGCGCCATAGAATATCGCAGAGACGTGATACAGGCCGCCAATACAGGCACTTCAGGGCTGATTGACCAGAAAGGATGCATTCTGCACTCCACTCAGTGGTGGAAAGAGGATGCCTTCACAGCAGAAGTTCACGCCCGCACGGACATCACCCCTTTCGCACAATATGGTGACGTCACAGGCAGGTTCTGCTGTCTGGCCCTTATACTTTCCGTTGCGGCCGCTCTTTACGCGAAGGGTAAGCGATTCTTTGATGGTAGATATGCTGCAGGTAGGTCTTAAACGACTCCACCACAATATTCAGCTCCTTGTAGGAGATGTCAGCCTGAACAAACTGCCCCTCTCTGTGCTTGGCCACGAAGATATCGTCAACCAACTTGGAAATACTCTTCTCACTATAGTCCTTCAAAGTCCTTGAAGCGGCCTCAATTGCATCGGCAAGCATAAGTATGGACTGCTCCTTGGTCTGGGGGATCATACCGTGGTAGGTAAAACTGTCTATTTCATTCGGGTCCCCGCCCCTGTTGCAGTGTTCGTTGTAAAAATAGGAGACAAGTGTCCGTCCGTGATGAGTCAGTATGAAATCCGAGACAAGCGAAGGGAGCGAATAACTGGCGGCAAGTTCCATACCCTCATCCACGTGCCTGATTATGATAGCGGCACTCTCCTTGGGTGACAGCCCCGAGTGATTGTCTATTCCCACAGCAGCGTTCTCAATGAAAGACATCGGACTGCCCAGTTTACCCACGTCGTGGTACAGAGCACCCACCCTGACCAGCAAATCGTTGGCACCTATCTGCCGTGCAGCGTTTTCAGCTATGTTGGCCACCTGCAGTGAATGTTGGAAAGTCCCGGGCGCGCTTTTCTGAAGATGCTGCAGAAGTACATTGTTTGTATCGGCAAGATCCCTGAGCTTTGAATATGAGACAAATCCGAACAGCTTCTCAAAAAGATAAACGAACTGGTAAAGGATAACCGAGCCGATGGCATTTATCGCCATTGTCATCAGATAATGTGACTTTATCATCTGGGAGACTCCTAACCCTGCCGAGAGTCCGAATGAGAACAGAACCGCCGACATACCCACGAAAGCCACGCCTGCATTGATGAATATCTGCCATCCCCTGTAAAAGAATCTTCGGGTAAAGAGTATGAGCATTCCTCCTGTAAGGTTGACCATATAAAGTTCCAGTCCCCTCTCCGGAACCACCAGCACCGGCAGAAGAAGTGCCGGAAAGAGTATCGCCGTGGTCGATTTCTTAAAGAAGGCATTCACAAACATCGCAGTCACAGCAAAAGGCATAAGAAGAAGCAGGTCCCTGTTGTGGATATAGATCTGGACGGTAACGAAAAAAATGATGAACTCCTGAAGCAGTATGAACACTATTTTCCTGCTGTCAACCATAATATCCCTTTCGGCAAAAGATATGCACAGAAAAAGAATCACCACCAGAATCAAAGACATAAGCACGTGGCTCATCCAAAGCGCGAAACGCGAACCGGAAAAGCCGAAGTTGTTGATATACTCCGCCTTGTACGATTCCAGCACCTGAAATGTCTCGGGTGTTATCAATTCTCCGCTTGAGACTATGAGCTGGCCGGAATAGACCATACCTTTTGTAGGAGAGATTGAATTGACATACTCCCGATGGGCTATCTTCGTGGCATAGTCATCGTACAGCAGATTGGGTGCTATGGCACCCCTTACGTTCAGAAGATTTATGATGGAGTCTCCGGAGACTGTCGGGTAAAATCCACGGATTACTTCGCAAATTTCATCATAAACGTCGGAAACAGTAGGAATCTCTCTCAAGGGGAATTCCTCCATCTTTTTGTTCTTTTTGACAACGATTGTCCTGTCTTCAGGATTTTCATCTTCCGAATCAGCGATGATGCCCCCGGCATAAGCCTTATCCAGCCTCTTCGACAATCTGTCCACCAGAGAAGGAGGGATACCAGCGGAAAGTGAAGAATTGGCGAACTGAGAAATCTTCTTCGAAGCCACCGATGACTCAAAATTGTAATATGCGGTCTCATCTCCTGAGCGTTTCTCCATCTCGTCGAAAAGTTCCTGTTCAGTCTTGAGAATCGGAAAGTCGAAAGAGGTAATCAGCGTCGGATAGACCCAAGGGCTTCCTTTCTGATACTCATACTCAAACTTGCCCTCTCTGGGGTAAAGAAGAACCATCGCCAGAAAAAGGATTGACATCCAGATATATATCCAGCGGTTTTTCATATCATCGGTTCGTGTGACAAAAATCAGGCGTCAATATTGGCATACCGGGCGTTCTGTTCAATGAACTCCCTGCGTGGCGGAACGTCGTCACCCATCAGCATCGAGAAGATGCGGTCAGCCTCGGCAGCATTCTCTATCTGGACCTGACGAAGGATTCTGGTTGCAGGGTCCATCGTTGTGGCCCAAAGCTGTTCGGCATCCATCTCTCCAAGACCTTTGTATCTTGAGACCAGAAGTCCCGTCTCCTTGCCGTTGCCGATACGCTCGATGGCTGCACTTCTTTCAGATTCAGTCCAGCAATAGACCTCCTCCTTTCCCTTCTTCACCCTGAACAACGGAGGAGTCGCAATATAGACGTAACCGTTGCGGATGAGGTCCGGCATATAACGGAAGAAGAAGGTCAGAATCAGTGTGGCAATATGGCTTCCATCGACATCGGCATCTGTCATGATAATTATCTTGTGATAGCGCAATTTGGAAATATTGAGAGCCTTGGGGTCTTCCTCCGTACCGACGAAAACCCCGAGAGCAGTGTAGATGTTGCGGATGGACTCACTTTCGAACGCGCGATGCTCCATCGCCTTTTCAACGTTGAGAATCTTTCCGCGAAGAGGAAGAATCGCCTGATACTGGCGGTTGCGGCCCTGCTTGGCCGTTCCGCCTGCGGAATCTCCCTCAACCAGGAAAAGTTCGCACTTCGACGGATCTCTGTCGGAGCAGTCTGCCAGTTTGCCCGGAAGCCCGGAGCCTGACATAACAGTCTTTCTCTGGACAAGTTCACGCGCCTTGCGGGCTGCGTGACGTGCAGTCGCAGCCAGTACAACCTTATCCACAATCGCCCTTGCATCCTTGGGGTTCTCTTCCAGATACTGCTCCAGTGCAGCGCTCACTGCCTGTGACACAGCCGCGGAGACTTCGCTGTTTCCAAGTTTGGTCTTGGTCTGCCCCTCGAACTGGGGTTCGGCCACCTTGACCGAAATGACAGCAGTGAGACCTTCGCGGAAATCTGCAGGATCAAGCTCGAATTTGAGTTTGGAGAGCAATCCATTCCTGTCTGCATACGCCTTGAGAGTGGTGGTAAGTCCACGGCGGAATCCCGTAAGATGGGTTCCTCCCTCTATCGTATTGATATTATTTACGTATGAGTGGATATTCTCGGTAAAGCCGGTATTGTACTGCATCGCAACCTCAATTGGAATAATCTTGTTGGTCTCCAGACATATCGGGGTCTCAGTCAACTTCTCGCGGACTCCGTCCAGATACTGCACGAACTCCACCAGACCCTTTTCGGAATAGAACACCTCGCTCCTCTTGATTTCGACCTGATTGCCGTTTTCGTCGGTTTCCAGCTCACCCGGACGATCGTCCTTGAGAGAAAGTCTGACACCCTTGTTCAGGAAAGCCAATTCACGAAGCCTTCCGGCCAGAATGTTATAATCATATACAGTGGAAGCTGTGAAAATCTCGTCGTCGGGCTTGAACGTAATGGTTGTCCCTGTCCTGTCAGTCTCACCCACAACCTTCACGTCATAGAGAGGCTTGCCCTTGGAATACTCCTGACGGAAGACTTTGCCTTCACGGAATATTTCCGCGGTAAGATGCGATGAAAGAGCGTTCACACAGGAGACACCCACACCGTGGAGACCTCCGGAAACCTTGTAACTGTCCTTGCTGAATTTTCCTCCGGCGTGAAGAACTGTCAGAACCACTTCAAGAGCGCTTCTATGTTCTTTCTCGTGCATTCCAGTAGGAATACCACGACCGTTATCGGACACCGTTATGGAATTATCACGATTGATAGTCACTTCAATATCAGAACAATACCCTGCAAGGGCCTCATCAATCGAATTATCGACCACCTCATATACGAGATGATGGAGACCGCGTGAGCCTATGTCTCCGATATACATTGACGGACGCTTGCGAACTGCCTCAAGACCTTCAAGAACCTGGATGCTACTGGCTGAATATTCGTTTTCCATTGTCATTAATCTCTCTATATATAAATTGTAAAGTTACTAAAAATTCTAGAAACTTACGCAGACTCCGCCGCCGAAATTACGGCCCGGCTCAACGTAAAGCGGCATATACTGATTCCTTCTGTTGAAGATGTTCCCCACTTTCCCATATACTGAAAGATGCCTGTTGATGATGAAATTGAGATTGAAATCCAAATCCATCACGGCAGGGACGGTGTATCCGCCGTACGTTTCATTGCCGAACAAGCCGCTCACTTCGCTTCTGTATTTAAGGTCGGCCTGCGCTATGATTCTTTCCCTGAAATTATATCTGATGAAGGCATTTCCCTCGCATTTGGGAAGTTCCGTAACCACATTCTTGTCGGAGTCCTTGTAAGAATTGAGCTGAATCCTGCCTCCTATGATGAAATCCTGACTCTGGAAGAATGCCTCGGCCCCGAAACTGAAAAGATTGACGTCCCTGTAACTTGCGAGAATATCAGGAACCCCGCCTGACGTATATTCCGGAATGAAGAGGAGTTTGTTGTTGAAAATAGTGTAACCCCCGAAGGCATTCAGGGAGAGATGGCCGAATATGTAACTCTCAAGGGCGAGTTTGGCGTCAAGAGGCCTGTTGCCGAACTTAAGGTCCGAATAGGGCATCAGCACGGGACAATCCTTCATCATTTTGGAGTAGGGATTGATATCATTGCCGCCGCCGACAATGGCGTGTGCCCAGAAGACCTTGTCCGCCAAGGTAAAACGGGCATCTATATTGGGGCAGAAAGTGGTGGATGATTCGCTTTCCATCCCGGTATCCACGACCTTGCCCTTGAGTGAGTAGTTGTTGCCGAACTTTATTCCGAGTTTTGCATCAATCCAGTTGTTCCGAAGCTGGTACATAGGCGAAACCTCCACCACACCGGTAGAGAAATCGTGAAGGTCGGAATATTTTGCAAACTCCACATTCATATCGATATATACCCTATGCTTGTCGAAGGATGCTCCGACAAGGCCTGCAACTTTCAGATAATTCTCCCCGATTGCATACTGCGCCGGCTCTCCGGACAGGACGGGAGAGTCCTTCCCTTTGATTTTCTTGGAGGTGTTGTTGTAGGCAAGGGTCACGTCGTAATAGACACTGTTCTCTTCGGTGTTGGCCGAATTGATATGAGCGGAAAAGTCGAAGAGATTATTGTTGTGCAGAATTGAAGGATAGTCGAAGCTGTTGAAATTGTAGCTGGCATCAAGTTTCATCTCACCGGTCGCCCAGGCGTAGGTAAGGTTACCGCCAACTTTGTTTTTCATATTGGAAGCATCGTACTCACTCTCCGCGCCCATTGCCTCGGTGAGCTTTCCCCAGAAGGAATCGTGACGGCCGTAGAGCGTGAAATGCGCACCCTTGTCTGTACCCGCCTGCAGATAAAGTTCTGCAGAAGGGATGATGGGATACTGAGTTCCGATTCGGGCATAGAAGAAAGGCGGGCGTCTGGTGCCCTTGATATCCAGACTTGCTACCTCGAACGGAGTAAAATCATACAAATCACTATACTGCCGGTTAAAAATGGAGTAGTCAAAACTTATGTCAAATCTCTGAAGGGAATCCGCTACCGTCACCGGCAGGACAGGCTTGGAAACGTCCCCGATCACTCCGTCGAAACTGCGGTCAACTTCCACTGTAGGGTCAATCTGCGCGAACAGAGGTAGAGAAGCAAGAAATGCCAATATCAGTGTTATTCTTTTCATAATTTACCTGTTCATTTTATTCAACAATTCGATTCGGTTGTTGACCTGGTCGAGGACATCGTCATTTTCACGGGGAGAATATTCCTGAAGGATACTTTCAAAGGTTGCCCTGGCCTGAGAAAAATCGTCCCTGTCGGCAAAGGAATCTCCAAGAACGATGAAACTCTTGGCCAGCCAGTAAAGCTGGTTCGAACCCTTGTCGGCGAAGGCATATACCTTCAGCTCCACATCCGGGAAGTCACCTTTGTCATAGGAATCCTGAATCAGAATATAAGAACTTTCTCCGCCGTATTCATCATTGCACTCCTTTGCAATCTCGGTGAAGAGAGCCCTTGCAAGGTCCGACTCACCTGTCAGCCTGTATGACTTGGCCATAATGAAATCCGCCTCGCGGCTCATCTCTTCAGAAGAGCTCACCATCGTCTTCACCCTCTGGGCATCCGTAATGGCATCCGCATACTGCCTGTTGCCGAAGCAGGACCTCATTCTGCCGGCATAAGCCTGTTTTCTTGTCTCATCCGAACCCGTAATATCAACCAGTGCGCCGTAAGCCTCTACAGCCTTTGCATAATGCTGGAGGTCATATTCAATCCTGGCGAAGTTGTATGTGGCATTCTCCTTCAATTCCGCTTCTCCGGATTTCATCACCTTGGAGTAATAGTCCGCCGCAGACTCAAGCCTTCCCATATTCTTCAGGCACTCTGCACAGTAGAAAGTGGCCTTGACTGCCATTGCTCCGGAAGGGTAATCCTTTATGAATTTCTGTAGAGCAGTGAGAGCCGTAGCGTGATTCCCCGAGTAGTACTTCTGCTCGGCGGCGCTGAAAATCATCAATTCTTTTTCATCCTCGCTCTTCAGGTCAGACATACCGATATTCTCTATATAGGCAAGGAATTCTTCGGGACGGTTCTGGGTCTGGTATATTGTCTCCAGTCCCGAGATGGCATCCTGAGCCTCTTTGGAATGAGGCAGTTCTGAGATCACTGTCTTATAGTATTCGATTGCGGCGTCATATTTCCGGCCGTTGGCGCTTATCATCGCCAACTCCAGAAGGGTGCGTCCGTAATAGGTGCTGTCCTTGCAGGCGAGAAGCGTATAGAAGCACTCCGAGGCTCTCTCGTCCCTCCCCGTCTGGACATACGAGCGTCCCAGTTCGTACAGGGATTGGGGATAGAACGAAGAATTGGGATTATTGCGGACTATCTGATTGAGCAGGGTTATCTTCTTCGACTCATTTCCCATCAGGCCGTAGGCCAGAGAAGCCTGGAATGCCGGATAGACATCACTGCCCATCACGTCACTGGAGTAGAGGTCCTCATATAGCAGGACTGCTTCATTGTAGTCCTTCAGCATGAAGCAGGCATCGGCAAGTCTGGTCTTGGCATCCCGGAGCATAGTCTTGCGGCGGTACTGGCCGTTGACGTAATTGCTGAAGAGGCGCTGGGCATCGGCATAATCGGCATTCTTGAAGTGACAATAGCCTTGATTGAAGATAGCCGACGCATATTCTCCGCTACGCTTGAATTCCGGGGAGGCAAGCAGCTCGTCATTGATTCCTATGGCCGAAGAATACTGTTCGTTGCGATAATAACATTCGGCAAGCCAGAATTTTGCAAGATTCTGCAGATTCAGGTTACCATCCCCGTTGGCTACTGAAATCTCCAGCATAGGTATTGCGGAGCGGTATCCTCCGTTCTCTATCAGCTGAAGTGCCCTGAAGAACGATGCCTTCTGAAGATTCGACCTGTCGGTGCCGGTGGGATTCTTGATTTTCCGGAGGGCATCCACTGCCGAGCGGTAATCCTTCGAGAGAAGGAATGATGCTGCGATATATCCGTTGATGACATCCTCCTTTCCCCTGTCAGGATAGACGCTCAGGTATTCGGCGAATTGGGATATGTCCGAGTTGATGTCAAAGGTCAGCTTGGCATAGTTGAAAAGAGCATCCTCCTTGATGACCGGGTCGAAATCGCTGCTCCCGGCAATTCTGAACTGCTCCCTTGCGGCCACCTTGTTCTTCATCTGGAGATAGCTGTTGGCCATAAAGTAGCGGGCGTTCTGCGACAGCTCGTCCTCCTCCCCGAGGACACGGTTGAAGGAATCCAGAGCTTCACTGTAGTCATTCAGATTGTATGAAACGATACCTGAAAAGTAGTGGTCCTTGCGAGAAAGAGAAGTTCCGCTGCTGCGATAAATCTCAAGATAGGTCCTGGCCTGATCATTGTCTCCCTCCGCATAGCAGGATTCGGAAATGATTCTGGCCATATTGATCTGAAGGTCCCTGTCCAGTTCGTTCATCAGGGCGGGGCCGTTCGCACGGACGTACTGATAGTCCTTAATCATAAAGCGGGATTCGACGGCATAGTACTTCGCCAGAAGTGAAAACCTGCTGTCCTGAAAACACTCGTCGAACAGGGAGGCGGCTTTTCCGAAATCTTTTGTCAGATAGTGGGAATAAGCCAGATAATAGGTACTGGGGATTGTATATTTGGTGTATGCGGCCTCCCTGATTTTACCGAATGTACGGTTTGCAAAGTCATAGTTTCCCACACGGAGCTCGCAATATGCGTTCCTGAAATCGAATTCTGTCCTCTGGCTCCTGTATATGTGGGAAGGTTTTATCGTCCTGAACACTTCCAGCGCCGACTGATACTCCCCTTTGTCGAAATATTTCGATGCCAGAGCGAAACGGACCCTGTCCTGCTGCGGAGCGGCTGGGTATTTCGCGCAGAAATTCGATACAAGACCGTCCATATTGGCCTTGTCGGTGGCTATGGCGCAGAGGACAAGGAAGGCTTCCACCTCATATTTGTCCAAAGACTGCTGCTCTTCAATGGCAAGGCTGATCTCACTGAAGGCCTTCTCGGCCGCATAATACGAGCCGTTATAATAGAGCTTGCGCGCCGACTCCATCCTGCTGGAGAGCTGGGCGTCCCTCACCTGAGAGATAGCCGGAACGCAAATCACTGCAAGAAGCAGACATACGACGGGTTTTACAAGCAAATCCAAACCTGATTTCATAAGCCAAAATTTATTTGGCGAATTTAGCAATTTAATAGTAATTTTGCAACGAAAACACGCCCTTATGTTAACGGAAGAGACTTGCCTGGTAGAATTCAAAAACGCTGACATCTCCAACGGAGAGGTCATTATCGTGGAAGATGTCAGTTTTACCCTTGCCAGAGGAGAGTTCGCCTATCTCACGGGAAAAGTAGGCAGTGGGAAAACCTCCATCATCAGGACAATCACCGGGGAGAACCCCCTTGCAGGAGGCTATGCCCGCGTCGGCGGGTATGAACTGTCCACCCTGAAACGGAAACATATCCCCGGCCTGAGAAGGACTCTGGGGATAATCTTTCAGGATTTCCAGTTGCTGATGGACCGTTCCGTCGAGGACAATCTCAGATTCGTCCTCCGCTCCACAGGCTGGAAAGACAGGAAACGTATGGATGACCGGATTGAAATGGCCCTAAAACTCGTGGGCCTTTCCTCCAAAGGGCACAGACTCCCCCACCAGCTTTCAGGCGGCGAGCAGCAGAGAGCCGTGATTGCCCGTTCCATCCTCAACAACCCCGACCTGATTCTGGCCGACGAACCGACCGGCAGTCTGGACGAACAGACTTCGAATGAGATTATGGAACTGCTGATGAAAATCAACGCCTCCGGGACAGCGATAATTATGATTACGCACAATCAATCCCTTATGGCATCCTTCCCCGCACGCACTCTGGTATGCGAAAACGGTACCTGCAGATAAGCCGGTGGTTTGCAGCCAATATGCCTGATGCCGCAAGTGAATTGAATTTCAATTCACCATATCAGTTGATTGTGGCGGTTATCCTCTCCGCCCAATGCACCGACAAGCGAGTCAATATGGTCACGCCCTCCCTTTTCCAACGTTATCCCGACGTGGAGGCGCTTTCACGCGCTGAGGTTGAGGACATTTTCAGCCTGATACGCTCCATCTCCTACCCCAACAGCAAGGCCGCGCATCTTTCCGGGATGGCGAAAATGGCAGTGTCCGATTTCGGAGGCAGGATTCCAGAAGATATTGAGAGTCTGATGAGATTGCCGGGAGTGGGCCGCAAGACAGCCAATGTCATATCCTCAATCATATATGACAATCCCGTCATTGCGGTGGATACCCACGTATTCAGGGTGGCACGCCGGCTCGGGCTCTCCAACGGAAAGACTCCTCTTGCCGTGGAGAAGGACCTGGAAACGGGCTTCCCACCCGAAATGAAGCCGAAGGCCCACCACTGGCTGATTCTTCACGGAAGATACGTCTGCACCGCCCGCAACCCGAAATGCAGCGGGTGCGGCATCGCTCCGTTCTGCAAAAAATATCTGGAAGATGCGAAAAGAGGGTGACAAATACTCGGAAATCCTCTCTGAATACAAGAGTCACCTTACCCTTGAGAGGAACGTCAGCCCGAACACGGTCAAGAGCTACCTTTCGGACTGCGGGAAATACTTCGACTTTCTTAAAGCCGGAGGCATCAACCCCACCTCGGCCGGCTTTGACGACATTGATTCGTTCATCTCCTCCCAATCCGGCGAAGGGATAACGAAAAGGACGCAGGCCAGAATCGTAAGCGCATTGAAAAGTCTGCACAGATTCCTCACCGAAGAGGGATTGATGGAAGAGAACCCCTGCGACAGAATAGCAGCCCCGAAAATAAATCCCTACCTGCCATCCGTTCTCTCCGTGGAAGAGGTGGAACGGATTCTGGCCGCGGTTGACCTCTCACAGGAAGAGGGGCACCGGGACCGCTGCATCCTGGAAGTACTCTATTCCTGCGGCCTGCGTGTGAGCGAACTGACAAATCTGAAAATCTCCGACATTTACCTCAAGGAGGGGTTCGTAAAGGTTGTCGGCAAGGGAAGCAAGCAGAGGCTGGTGCCGCTTGGAGAGCCCGCTGCGAAGTCCATCAGTCTCTATCTTGAAAAAAGAAGGACCGGTCCCGTGAAAAAAGAGGCGGAGGACATCCTGTTCCTCAACAGGAACGGTGGAAAACTGTCCCGCGTTTCAGTGTTCAAACTGGTAAAGGCACAGGCGGCCGCCGTCGGAATCTCAAAAGAGATCTCCCCACACACTTTCCGCCACAGCTTCGCCACTCACCTTCTGGAGAACGGTGCCGACCTCCGCGCCGTGCAGCAGATGCTCGGTCACGAGAGTATCCTGACCACCGAAATCTATACACACATAGACTCCGCCAAGTGGCAATCCACCATCCTGAAATTCCACCCGGTGAAATGACAGGCACTATAGTGCCACGAATCCGTTATGCCGGCACTGATAATGGTACTGGAGCAATTCTATCGTATGAACGCTTTTTGCCAGCGCTGCTTCAGATTCTTCGCTGACCTTGTTCAGAAATGTGTCCGTGTCGATGTCGCCGCTTTCCAGGCGTGCTTCCTCCACCTGCCTTATCTCAGTCCGGAGAGCGAGAAGTTCCTCATCCTGTTTCAAGGTTTTCTCCATACGGGCAATCCGTGTATTCAGTGAAGTGCTCTCTACACGGGTATTGAATATCAGGGACTCCTTTTCAATGGCCAGAAAACGTATTTCGTTCTCAATCTTCACTGTGTTGTTCTTTCTGGTATAGAACGGAGTGAGATTCCATACAAGTTTGACGCCCAAATTTGCATCGAACACCGGATTATGGTTTACCAGAGACCTGAAAAAGTTACTCCCGGGATATCCGTATGACAGGTTCCCGACAAATGCCAACCGGGGCCTGAGAGATGCATCGAGCATCTCCTGCTTCGCCCGTGCAACCTTGAGCCTGCTGTCGAGCATTCTCATCGACGGGGTGTCATAAACACTTCTGCCGCCGGAATCCGGCATCTTCGGCGTTTGAAGTTCCAACACGGAAGCGTCCCTGCCGATAAACAGGGAAAGCGCCTGCAGATATACGGCAAGGTTATCCTCAAGAACGCTCACCTGCTGACCGAGTGAGATTATTTCAGCATTCATCATTTTAACCGAAAGGACGCTGCTGTTGCCGGATATTTTCATTTCCTCCATTTTATTACGGTTCCTTTCCAGCACCTCCATTTTCAAATCCATCTGTTTCCGACGCTCCGTAAGCAGCAGAATGGAGAAAAACAACTCTTCAACCCTCTTTTCCACAGCATCTATGGAGACCCGTGTTTCAGATTCCATTAACTCGGCCATTGCTCTGGCTTCACTTTTCGCCGCCGAACTCATCCCACCGTCATATATTGTCTGGCGCACTTCCACACCACCACTATATTTCCACGGAGTAGGAGAAGGAATGATTAGATTGCGCTTAATCAGTTGTTTGTAATAATTTACCGACCCTTCATCAGACGCATTCAGGAAGAGATCGTCAAAATCGGTGTTCTGATTTGACCAGCCGCCCCAGGCTCCGAGGGTTACGGCAGGCAGCCATGAAAGCGATGCGTTGGACAAATCACATTTCTCGGTTATCCTGATAATATCCAGTTTTGCTATTTCAGGATAGTTGGCGCGGGCCAGGCCCACACACTCTTCAATTGAGATTACGGTTTCTCCGGATGCCTGAATGAACAGCATTGACAGGCAGATTGACAATATCCCCTTTTTCATTTCTTATATCCCCTGATTATATCATTCTCGCTGATGTTTCCCGAAATTTCAACACTGACACCGTCCGAAACTCCGGTGGTGACATATACCTTGTCCCATTTCTGGCGTTTCAAGGCCTTGGGATTGGAAGAAAGCACCCATACAAATGGTTGCGGGTCATAGTAAACACAATATTCCTCAACCGACAGGACATCTTTCCTGCGCTCCACCTCCACTTCCGCATTGGCGCTGTACCCGATTCTCAGATGCATAATATCATTGTCGAGTATTTCAGCGCGTATCTCGAAACCGGCGATTCCACCGAAATCTTCACCCTTTTCCGAGATATACTCGATTCTGGCAGGTATTCTGGCATTCTTGTCAGCTCCCGGTATAACGGTCATTGCCATACCCTCTTCCATATCATCAACGTCAGTTTCATCCGCTCTTCCGATAAAAATCATCATCTCCGGATCGAAAATGCCGCATATGGGAGTCTGATTGGAAACGGCAGCCCCGGCAACAAGTTTCAGATTGCAGATTATTCCGTCTATCGGTGCCGTTATCACAGATATCGAACGGTTCGTCCGTATGCGGGAAGTCGCGAGCGCAAGTGCCTTTTCTGCCATTGTAAAGGCATTGGCGGCTTTCTCATACTCTCTGGCACTTATCGCGCCCTTCTCAAACAATCCCTTCGCCCTCTTTTCGTCGCGCTGTGCCTGTTCGAGACTGATACGGGCATTCTGTTCATTTGTGATGTACTCTTCCGTCACATCTATCTGCGGAGAGACATCGAGCATCGCGATTTCCTCACCTTTTCTGACTCTTTCCCCGTTTCTGACGGACAAACGCGTCAGCACTCCGGATGTATTCGGAAAGACTGAAACCTGATAACGGGAACCTATGTGCCCGTTCAGACGTGAAGTGCGAACAATGTCTTTCCTGACAGGATAGACATATTCGTATATCTCCGGATCAGGGACGGATTGCCTCCACAGGCAATAAAATAGAAGCAGCATAAAGATTGCTGCAGCAAAGAAAAAAAAGATAGATTTTTTATTCATGGTATCATTCTGATTTCGACATCAAGTATTTCACTTCAGTATATACAATCTTTCGGATGCAGAGAAATCCGGAAAAGGCCCCTCCTGAAACCATTATCAACAGAACCGAACCACAGAGGGAGAGCGGCAGATATGGCTTGCCTACAAGTTCTATGCTGAAAAAGCAACGGGCTGTTACAACAATAAGAAGGGCAAACATAATGGCCGCCAACCCTGCCAGCATTGACATTATGGCACCTTCTGTCATAACAGATTTCACAAGCAGATCCGGTGTGGCCCCAATAGATAGCCTAATTCCGAACTCCTCCTTGCGTTCGTTGACAGAAACGTATATTATGTTGAACAAATTGAGCAGTCCGGCAATAATCATCCCGATTCCCAGAATGAGAATCAGATATTCAGCTCCGATAAAGGCAACGCTCCACTGCATGATAAGGTCCGTACAGTCTTTCACGGACAAATCATATCCAAGATCATCGGCTTTGTGAATATGTTTCAGGAAAGATCTGAGCTCCTTGACATTCTGTCCCCTGTCGTTATTAAGGGGAAAGAATGCAAGCAGTTTTGTAATCCTCCCGTCCAAGCCGTATATGACATCAGCAGTCGGATATGGGATAAAAACCATCTCCTCTTCGTTGCCGAATGAATCAATCGGGGCTATGGGTTTATACATCACGCCAACGACTGTATAGTTGACATTGTCCATTACGACAACGCAGCCGCAAGGGTCGGCATTTTCCCCGAACAGTTTGTCGGAGACGGTTTTTCCAAGCACGCAGACCTTCCGTTTGAGTTCAAGGTCGCTGCGATTTAAAAATCTCCCGTGAAGCATCCCCAGCATCATACGGTCATAATACTGCGGTTCCATAAAACAGACAGGAGCGGATGCGCTGCGTTCCGCAGGACCATAAATAATGCTTTTTCCGGAGGGTATTTCCACACAGCCGCAGTCGGCACCGGGGAAATGTTCCTTTATTTTACGGATATCATCATAATCCATCGAGAAGTTTCCATCTGTGGTCACCATTAGGATGGAGACATCCCACTGCAGTGATTTTGAAAAACTTCCGCTCATAAAAGCGGAATATGCCGCAGAACAGACAAGCAGAATCAGGACACCGAGGAAGACCCCGCCCATTGCAAGAAGAGTGTTGACTTTTCTTTTGCGGAGCGTGGTGAAAATATCTTTCAACACATTGATTTCTATGCCGTGTCTTCCCATCAATGCACTTGTGTCACTTTCAATCCGACAGCTCTTTTTGCGGGAGCCAAACCCGCAATGATACCGCTGACCAGCAAAGACGAAAGTATTGTTATGACAATTGAAAAATCAATCTTGAAACTCCCCCAGATATAGTAATCTTCAGTTCTGGTGGGCGCCACTATCCTATCCATCGCAAACAGGGCCCCATCTGCAGCAAGCACCCCGAGAAGTGTTGAAAAGAACATTATCAGAACTGATTCACATACGACCAGGGTGAATATGTGAGCATCAGAGGCCCCCAAAATACGTCGCATCACTATTTCGTATGTCCTTTCACGAATGGAAATGAACAGAATGTTGCTCACTCCGAAAATCACAAACACAAGAATGAGCAGACAGAAAATCAGGATTATCAGGCGAAACCCTCCAAGCAGCGATTTCACCTGGCTGTATGCGCTGAAATTATCCGAAATGGATAAGGCACTTTCATCATCAGGATCAAAGGAGTGTTCCAGAGCAATCAGTCTGCGGACAGAGGCGGAAAAATCCATGTTTTCATTTTCTGTCTGGAAGCCTTTCAGATTCAATATGATGGTATTGTAATTTTCCGTAACGTTCCACAAAGATACGGCGGTGCTCTCCGGTACTATGATGAAGTCCGAGTCAATTGTATTCCGGATACCCTTGAAAATCCCGACAACACGGAAACGGATGCCGTCGATATCGATAAAGCCGGACAAGGCGGATTCAGGGCGGGATTCATCAAAATAGCACTCCGCTGCAGCCTTTGATATCAGGCATATCTTTTTCCTTTCCGTCACATCATTGACACTGATGTCACGCCCGAAGCACAAAGAAAGGAACATTGCATCCAGACAGTCCGTTTTGATTCCATATACCCTGCTCGGAAAGTTTTTGTTGCCGATGCCTGTTGAAGCGACTCCCGTAACAACAGGACAGACATCTCTTACCTGCCCGGGGAAGCTCTTTTCAAGCATTCTCACGTCATTGTCGTTCAGAATTATCCGCCTGTTCACGTCATAGCCGTCGTATGGCAATGATGTCATTCCGGGTGAAATACGGGCCAGATTTTTCTCTGCGTATGCATAAGTGATGTTGATGCCTCTTGTGACACTGAAGGCTGCACCGACAAGGAGTGTAAGAAAGAACACCCCGAAGAACGTGGTGACAGAAGCAAGCCTGTACCTGCGGAACCCGGCCCGATACGATTCGGTCAATTCAACGACGAACTCTGCTGGGGTCATAACGTCACATCTTCCACAAGGTTACCATCCTTGATTGATATTATTCTTTTTGCCTGACGGGCCAGCGACTCTTCGTGGGTAACCATCATGACAGTGGTCCCATAGCTTTTGTTTATCTGCAGAAACAGATTCATTATCTCCTGAGATGTCCTGCTGTCAAGAGCACCGGTAGGCTCGTCTGCCAGAATCAGTTTCGGGGACAATGCCATTGCGCGGGCAATGGCAGCCCTCTGCTGCTCGCCGCCGGACAACTGGCCGGGAAGTTTTCCCCTCACATCTTCAATGCCGGTACTTTCGAGCAAACGGCTTATCCTCTCTTCACGTTCCACCTTTGCAATGCCGTTGTATATCATCGGTAATTCCACATTACCCGCGACAGTCTTGAAATCAATCAGATTATTCTTCTGAAACACAAAACCGATGTTATGTCCCCGCATCCGGGCCTTTTCATTGCGGTCCAGACTCTTTACTGCCACCCCGTCCAAGGTGTAATCCCCTTCATCAAAGGAATCGAGGATTCCCAATATGTTCAGTAGAGTTGATTTCCCCGAACCGGATGCTCCCATCAAACAAATGAATTCCCCTGTCTCGACTTTAAGATTGATGCCTTTGAGAACATGCTGCGGCACTTCAGCGTCAAAATATGTCTTATGAATGCCCCTGAGTTCTATCATACTCTCCTTATTGCTTTTTTATAAGATCTGCGTCTTTTGACACACTCTTTTGAGAATCCGTCCCACTGCCTGAGATTCTGCACATTAGTTTCCAGAATAGCATTTGTCTCAGCCCACTTGACACCGGAATCGGTGAACTTCTTGAACAAGTTGGCAACGACAATTGAATTGATGCCGGTATTCCTGTAATCAGGGCGTACGCCTATGAGAAGCAGTTCCACTCCGTCATTCCCTTTCCCCAACAGAGCCGTCAGAATATGCCACCACCCGAATGGGAGTAACCGTCCGCGGCACTTTCGCAAAGCAGCGGCAAGAGACGGCATCGCAAGGCCGAAAGCCACCAACTCACCCTTCTCATTTTCAACGAATGAGAGATAATCCATCTTCAGGAAATTAATATAGAATCCGATGTACTTTTCCGCCATATGTTCCGGCATAACAGTATAATCATACAGATTCTTATAACATTCGTTAATCAAATTGAAAAGTTTGTGTTCATAATTTTCCTTCCTGGCAATCCTGCGTGTCATTTTCCTCAAATGAACGTTCGTCCGCTGCCCGACGATTCTTGAAAAACGGAACATCTTTTCAGGAAAGATTTCATCGGAAATCCTGCACTCGACCCAATCCACATCCTTCGTAAAACCAAGGATTTCAAGGTGTTCCTTATAGTAAGGATAATTATATCGGAGTGCCATTGTGCTAACGCGGTCGAAGCCTTCCACAAGCATTCCTTCCGGATCAAAATCAGTGAATCCCAACGGGCCGACAATCGCATCCATTCCTTTCTCCCTTCCGAATTCCTCCACTTTGTTCAGAAGCGCGGCCGACACCTCCCTGTCATCAATATAATCAAACCATCCGAATCGAACCTCCTTGTGGTTCCACTGGGAATTTGCAAGATGATTGACAATAGCCGCAACTCTTCCTGCAATCTTACCCTCCTTATATGCGAGGAAAAGAGCATATTCGCAAAATTCCGATGCAGGATTCCTACCCGGATCCAAAGTATTGAATTCGCCTATGAAAAGCGGTGGAGTGTAATACTGATTACCTTTATACAACTTCTCAGGAAACAGAATGAACCTGCATAAATCCAACTTACTCCTGACAGGTTTGATTAGAACGGTCATTGCTTTTTTATAGGAAAATCTCTTTCAAATATAGTCATTATTTCCGAAAGTTTGAACACTCGGGGCACCGGTGTGTCTTTCAACAAAAAGAATCCGGCCGAAAACCGGTCGGATTCTTTGTGCCCAGGACAAGACTCGAACTTGCAAGCCCAAAATCGAGCACCAGCCCCTCAAGCTGGCGTGTCTACCAATTTCACCACCTGGGCGAATCGGGACTGCAAATATACGCCAATTTTTATTAAATGCAATAATTTTTAAAAATTTTATCGTGCTCCGCCACCGAAACCTCCTCCGGAGAAGCCACCGCCACCTCCGAATGAGGAGAAGCCTCCGTGACCGGCGACGGAAGAAGCCGTCTGAACTGAAACCACTCTGGTCATCGACATACCATAATGGTTGGAGAGGAATATCACCCTGTGGAAAGTGGGGTAATCGTAACCGACAACCTCTTCGAATGCCTTGGGATTGATTTCCTTGAATTCCTCAGCCACTTTGTCGGCAATCCCGAAGAGAGCGGCATAGACAAGATAATCCTGCCACAGGACAACCTCGGCGGATTTTCTTTCATTGATAAGGGTAGCCTCCTTGAGGAAGTTGCGAAGACCTATCAATCCCCTCGCCTGCTCCTGGCCGGACGGCAGGAACCTGCTGCCTTCCGTGTATCCGTCCTCCCTGAGGTTGTGGGAGCCTTCACTCTTGACAGAATCAAGCCAGGACTGAATCTCCTTCGCGTGTCGGGAAGCCCAACGGGGAAATTCCTTTTCCTGAAGAACCCTGTCCGCTCCCGCTGCGGATTCGAGCAATCTGTAAAGCCCGTTCATAGCCCCCTTGAGAGAGTCCGTGCTGGCGGGACCGTCAAGGACGATATCCACTTTTTTTCTGCCATTTTTTACAACGGTGATATACTGATTCTGCAAAAGCCTGAGAATCATCGCCCCTGCAATGCCGCCTCCGGAGCCTGCAGCTCTGCCCTGAACCAGTACGCTGTTAGCCTCCAGCAGATTGCCGCGGAAAGGAATGTCACGGAAAAGCCCTATCTCTTTCAGGGACTTGACTCCAAAAATACGTAGATTGCGCTTGCGGACAATAGTGCAGCCAAGCCAAACCATAAAAGCCGTGCAAAATCCGAAAATCGAAAACCCTATCCACGGCGAAAAATCATCCTCCTGAGAATCCAGATACTCCTGATAGGCGCTACCCTTGAAAGCAGTCGCCTGAAGTTCCGCAAAATCAACGTCCCGGACACTGCCGGAGTTGAAAATTCCCTTGTTGAAACGGGCCAGCAGGATCACTGAATATTCATCCGAGTTAAACGGAGCCGATGTCAGAGCCTCAATCCGCCCCTCAGCAAAATTGACCGTACCGTCGAACCCGAAGGCCCAGATTGCAGCGTTTGCATCGTCAAAAGGCTGACCTTCAGCAGAGACGGTCACCTTAACCCTCTGTGGACGCGGCCTTATCCCCGGAGAGACGAACTGAAGATGAAGAGCGTCATAGTCATTCAGGGACTTGACGACATTGCTCATACGGTAGGAGACGGTAAACAGATGTTTCCCATAGAAACCAAGACCCCAGCACAACTCGCATCCGTCACCTTTGGACACCACCCCACATCTGAAGGCCTTAGCCTCAATTGACCGGTTGACATTCCACTGCCCGATGTTTTCAAACCCCTTTCCATCTTCGCTGACGGAGAGACCGGAGATTTCCATATCACCGAGATTCCGTCTTACCAGATACCATTCGGTGCCTTCGTATATTTCAACGTCCCACACCTCCGTCACTGAGGCGCTTCCGTCCTGATGGAGCACCGCGGAAACGGACACACCGTTTACAGAAGAGACATCCCCGCCGCAGGCATCAGCCGGCAGCAGAGAGTTCAGGAATGAGACAATCAGTACGGAAAGCAGCAGACGCCTCATCCCGGGACTATCCGATTTTCATCGAGGGCATCTGGTCCTTACCCTGATTTTCAACGAGATATTCCTTGGCGGCATATCCAAGTATGCCTGCAACCAAGTTGCTCGGGAACTGGCGGACTATCCTGTTGAAGGAGGTGACTGAGTCGTTATAGACCATACGGCTCATCCTTACCTGATTTTCGTATGTGTTGACGCTGTCCATAGTCTTGGTGTAGGTCTCGCTGGCCTTGAGTTCGGGGTACTGCTCCGCCACAGCGACGATGCGGCTCAATGCACCGCTGAGAAGAGTCTCCTGTGCATTGGCATCAGCCGAGGTGCTGGATGCGGTCACGGCCTTGCGCTGGGCAATCACCTGCTGAAGGGTATTGAACTCATATTCAGAATAGGACTTGGTAAGTTCTGCGAGAGCTGTCAGAGCATCCCAGCGGCTCGCTTGCTGGACACCTATCTGACTGAGAGAATTCTTGCAGAGTTCTTCCTTGCTCACAAGTCTGCGTTGCACTCCCACAAACCAGAGAACGATGAGCGCAACGACGGCGATTATTACTAACATATTAATAATTTTTTTAGAAAATGTTTACAAATCTTGGCAGATTACTCCCACTCGATTGTCGCAGGCGGTTTGGGTGAGATGTCGTAAACGACTCTGTTCACTCCCTCAACCTGGGATATTATATCGGTGGCGACTTTCTGCAGGAACTCGAAGGGAAGGTCGATGACCTGAGCGGAGACTGCGTCAACGGAATTGACAGCACGGAGGGCGATGACGTTGTCGTATGTGCGACGGCCGTCGGTCACGCCTGTGCTGCGTACGGGAAGCAGCACTGCACCCGCCTGCCAGATCTTGTCATACAGGCCTTCGGCACACAAGGCGTTGATATAGATTGCATCGGCTTCCTGTAGGATATGGATGCGCTCCGGGGTAACCTCCTCAAGGCAGCGGACTCCGAGACCAGGACCGGGGAAAGGATGACGGCCGAGGAAATGGGCATCCAGACCAAGTTCCGCACCAACTTCACGCACCTCATATTTATAGAGATATTTCAGCGGCTCAACGAGTCCGAAATGGAGATCTTCGGGAAGTCCGCCCACGTTGTGGTGGCTCTTGATTGTTCCCTTGTCGGAATGGGATTCGGCGATGTCGGGCCAGATTGTACCCTGCGCCAGCCATTTAGCATCCTTCACCTTGCGGGCCTCCTCCGCGAAGATATCCACGAATTTCTTGCCGATTATCTTGCGTTTCTGCTCAGGGTCCGTCACACCCTTGAGGTCTGCAAAGAACCGGTCGGCGGCGCGTACTCCGACGACGTTGAGGCCCATACCTTCGTAGTGGCTCAAGACATCCTCGAACTCATTCTTGCGGAGGAGTCCGTGATCCACGAAAATACATACGAGATTATGGCCTATGGCCTTATCTATCAGACAGGCGACGACAGTGGAATCCACTCCGCCCGACAGTCCGAGGACAACTGTATCGTTGCCCACGGTATTCCTGATTTCAGCAATGGCGTCAGCCACAAACTGCTTGGGGTTAATCTTTTCTCCGTTGTACATATGGGTTTTATTTGAATTTCAACCCTGCGAAGGTAATAAAAAATAGTATTTAAAGATTATTATTTCTACTTTTGCGCGACCAAATTTTCAAGATATGCAGGACATAAGGAACATTGCCATAATCGCCCACGTTGACCACGGAAAGACCACACTGGTTGACAGGATGATATATCAGGCCCAACTCACCCGCAAGGCGGAAGACCTCAACGAGCTCATCCTCGACAACAACGACCTTGAAAGGGAAAGGGGTATAACCATTCTGGCAAAGAACGTTTCAGTACCTTACAAAGGTGTCAAAATCAACATCATAGACACTCCGGGCCACGCCGATTTCGGAGGCGAGGTGGAGCGTGTGCTCAATATGGCCGACGGAGTGCTGCTGCTGGTGGATGCCTTCGAGGGGACAATGCCCCAGACCAGATTCGTCCTGCAGAAAGCCGTGGAGATGGGAAAGAAGCCCATCGTGGTCATCAACAAGGTAGATAAACTCAACTGCCGTCCCGATGAAGTGAACGAAGAGGTGTTCGACCTGATGTTCTCTCTTGGAGCAACCGAGGAACAGCTTGACTTCAAGACCGTTTTCGGAAGTGCCAAGCAGGGTTGGATGTCATTGGACTGGCGCCGCCCGACAACGGACATCACCCCTCTGCTGGACACCATAATCGAGGAAATTCCTGCGCCTCAGATCAAGGAAGGTACTCCCCAGATGCTGATTTCATCTTTGGAATATTCCCCTTACGTGGGACGTATCGCAGTGGGACGCATCACCAGAGGAAGCCTGAAGGCGGGAATGCCGGTATCCCTCTGCAAGCGCTACGACATAGTGGAGAAGCAGAAGGTCAAGGAACTGATGGTGTTCGAAGGACTTGAGAAGAAGAAGGTTGACAGCGTCCAGTGCGGCGACATCTGCGCCGTCGTGGGCATTGACGGTTTCGAAATCGGAGATACAATCGCGGACATCGAGAATCCGGAGGCCCTGCCCCCCATCGCGGTCGATGAGCCAACGATGAGTATGACCTTCACCATCAACGACTCCCCCTTCTTCGGACGCGAAGGCAAATTCGTCACTTCACGGCACATACGTGAAAGGCTTGAGAAGGAACTGGAGAAGAATCTGGCGCTCAGGGTGAAACCCGGCATCAATGCCGATTCGTTCGTGGTCTATGGCCGGGGTGTGCTTCACCTCTCCATCCTCATCGAGACAATGAGGCGCGAAGGTTTCGAACTTCAGGTCGGGCAGCCCCGTGTCCTCGACAAAACAATCAACGGCCAGCGTTGCGAACCTATTGAATATCTCACAATCGACGTACCCGAGGAGTTCGTGGGAAAAGCCATCGAATTCTCCACCAGACGCAAGGCGGCCCTGATTCATATGGAGACGCGCGGAGACAGGACCCATCTCGATTTCGAGATTCCCGCTCGCGGACTGATGGGACTCCGCAGCAATCTGCTGACAGCCACTCAGGGAGAGGCCGTCGTTGCGCACAGGTTCAAGGGCTACGAACCCTACAAAGGTGATATTGAGAAGAGGACCAACGGATCGCTCGTCGCCAACGAAACCGGACTTGCCGTGGCATACGCGATGGACAAACTTCAGGACAGAGGCCGATTCTTCATCGACCCTGGCGAAGAGGTCTATGCCGGACAGGTGGTCGGTGAGCATATCCGCGATTTCGACCTCAATATCAATGTCTGCAAGACAAAGAAACTGACCAACGTCCGTGCCGCAGGCACCGACGAGAAGGTTATGCTCCCCCCTGCCGTGAAATTCTCACTTGAAGAGGCTTTGGAGTACATACAGGAGGACGAACTTGTCGAAGTGACTCCCGTATCGATGCGTATGCGCAAGATTCTCCTTGACGAGAACGCCCGCAAGCGCGCCGCCCGAAACTGATTCCTTTACTGGAAAGTTGCGCAAAACGCGAGTTATTTTTCTGCGGTGGCTGAGAATACAATCATTCTGCGGTCTGCGGGCAATTCCACCTCCGTGGCACTGTCCATAGGGATGCTGACAAGGTACATATAGGTATAGACGCAAGCCTTGTTCCTGACTGACGGGTTGTGGGTGTGAGTGCCGATGTATGCAATGTCATCGAATCTCATCTCGGATTCGTAGTAACCCGGCCAACCGTAAACTCCGTAAAATCCGGTGTAGTTGGAAACGGTCTTCCTATATTCCCTGTCCCCGACCTTGAATGTTGCAGTGGCTGCGTCACCTGCTGCGGAAGCCACGAGCAGATGGAGAGTCCTGGTCCCTTCAGGAACACTTACCTTCTGGGATTTGCAGGAAACGGCATCCCTGTAGTCGGGCTCCCCGAATGAGAAGGGTATGCCTGCGTGCTCGATGCTTTCGGGCAGGACCTCCGCCGCAAATGACTCGCGTGCCCTGCCTATCTGGCCCTGACTGGTGAAACTGTCGGTGGTGATGGCCACGATGTTGAAGGGCAGTTCAACCTTCTCGAATTCACGTTTGGCTATGGCTGCAGGGGCATCTTCAAAGCGCACCCTGAATGTCCTGAGCGCAAACTTGTCTGACTTGACTTCCAGGGATTTGCCGCTTGCTGACGCAGCGCACTTGTAGTCTTCGATGCCGTTCAGCTCCTCGACGCTCCTTACTCCCGAGGCGAACTGTATTTTCCCCTCTGCGCCCTTGCCTGAAAGTTCATATACGCGCACAATGTAGCCGTCGCCGTTCTGAGCCTTCTTGAATGCCTTCACGCGCAGGTTCCTGTTCGTACTGTGGAGCATTGAAAATTGCCTGCCGAGCTTGCCGTCGTGCTTGCCTGTAACGTATGCCGCCTTGGGCTGGTTGAGCCCGTCGGCATCAATGTCCGCCACTGCGGGGTCAAGTGCGCCCTTGTGGCCGACGATGGAATAGGTGAATGTATGCTTTCCGAAATCCTGAGTCTGCTGTTCGGTGCATTCCTTGATTGCCGAAGGAGTGTGGAACAGGGTGAGCCGGACTGTATGGTCGTCGGGCTTGTCCCAGCCGTAGCGGCCGTCATTCATAATGGTCACTCCGTATGAGCCGTCCTCTGCCGTCATATCAGCCCACTGCTGGGCAACGACTTCGTATGCCGTAAGCGTGTTCACGCCCCTGCGGACGTGGCCCATACCGAGGTCGTAGGTCGCCTCCTCCGCATCGAATGATACGGGGAATGCGGCTTTGAGCAGTGATTTCCTTGAATTCCAGTCCACGTCATTGACTATGTCAATGCGTTCGTCAGTTGCGCCGTCAGTGAGGATGATTCTCTGGATGAAGCTTGAGCCGGCGTGTTTCCTCTCAACCTTGAGCACAGCCCTCAGCGAACCGCATTCCTCGACTGAAACCTTCACGTCACCGTTCACCTTTTCGGGAGTGCTGTCCACCACGCTCTTGAGAATCTCCCAGGCGGGCCAGGCTTCCGAAACATTGTCGGGGAAGAAATCATAGCCGAAAACTTCGCCCTGACGGACGATTTCTCTGCCGTAGCGCTTGTCGATAATTGAGCAGATGTCTCCGTCGGCGTTGACGGTCAGCCTATAGATTCTGTTCTCTATGGTATTACCGGCAGCTTTGAGTGCCGGGCTTACGGCCTCCGCCTTCTTTGAAGGTCTGAAATCATAGACTGCGAGGCCCATTGAGGGAACATATCCTGCAAATGCCACAGTCACCTTGTTTCCCTCCCGGGCAATAATCTGTGACTTGACCATCTTTCCGTCAGGGCCGTACACGTCAACTGACCTGCATCCTTCGGGAATCTCGATGTCAATGGTGGCCAAGCCGTTATTGTCAGCCGTAACGTGGTTAAATACAAGAACCGGAGTGCCTTTGACAGCGGTGTTCATCACTGAACCCACTGACTCCATTCCGGTCTTGACCACACTCTCCATCTGGCGGAGAGTGATGTATTCGTCATTATAGGAGAATTGATAGACTTCGGGAATGCTGGTGCCGGTAAGGTCATCGTGGAACTGGTGCCAGAGTATGCGTTTCCATCCCTCGTCGATGGTGTAGGCGGGGTATTTGACTCCACCGAGCCAGTCCGCCATACTGCTGATGCCCTCCGCCGCTCCGAGCATACGCTCGTTCCTTCGGTTAAGCATTTTCATCTCGACCTTGGAAGTGTAGTTTCCCGTGGCGTGAACGTCCATCAGAAGTTCGCCGTCGAATTCAGGGAGGCGAGAATCCCAGAGATATTTCTTGAACATCTCGTCGGAAGTGGCGAACTTGACGTTGTAGGCCTCTCCGGGGTTGTGGAAAGCATCGTTCACATATCTTACGCCGGTAGGGGTGGCCGAACCGCCTATGTCGCCCGTACCGAAGTACCTGAACGCCGCGGGTATGGGGCTGCCTTCGAGACGATTTTTGAAGTCATCGAAGTCTGTCACCGGCGCGTTGGGACTCCAGGCGTAGTTTCCACCGTCCAAAGTTGCCATAACTTTGCCACCGTCCAAACCTTTCCATACTCCGAAATAGAAGGGAATCTTCTTGCCGTTTTCATAGAAGGGGTTGGTGCGCCACTGGAGTTTCTGAGTGCCGAAACCGATGAGGCCGCAGTGCGCGGCAACTGAAGGCAGCTGCCAGCCGAATCCGAAGCAGTCGGGGAGCATTATGTCGGTGGAAAGAATGCCGAATTCATTGCGGTAGAACTCCTGACCGAGGAGGATGTTCCTTATGTTGGATTCTATCGAGGGCATATTGGGGTCGTTTGCATCCCAAGATGCGCCTGAGATATGCCATCGGCCCTGCTTGACGTATTTCTTGAGTTTTTCGTAAAGATCGGGATAATATTCCTTTGCCCAGCGATATTTGATGGCTCCCTCAAAATTGAAGATGTAGTCGGGGTATTCCTCAATCAGGGCGAAGTTCTGTACGAGGGTGTTGTGCACGTACTCGTTGATTGAGGTCTGGACTGTCCAGCGCCACTGCGTGTCGAAGTGTGCGTTGGCAACCATATAAACTGTGGGCTTTTCTTCCGGCTTTTCTGCGAAAGCCACGCCCCCTGTCAGGAAAAGCAGCAGGGCGGCGATCAAGATTTTTGTGAATTTCATTGTATTCTGGCTATGAAGTTTCAGTAATCAAATATCGCAAATAATATTGGTCTTAGCAACAAAAACTCGCTACGAGAAATGGGTCAAACAACGAGCGTCCGCGCAACATTTGAAGCTTCGTATAAGGTTTTTGATGGCCATCCCAGTTATTTCGCCGGGGATGGCCATCTTGCAAAAAGTCAACTTGCTTATAACCAACGCATAACGCTTTACAACAATGGCTATCCCCCCGCAAAAATCAGGGATGTCCATCGTATTATTCTCCACAAGAAAAGGAGCCTTGCGGCTCCTTTTCTTGTGGAGATGGGCGGACTATTATAACCCGAACCCCAAAGTTTTATAAAGTTTATAATTCACTATCTTTCAAATACTTAAAGTATAATACGATATATTCAAATATATTAGGATATATCAAAATTAGTGCGTAAAAATAAGGAGCACTTTTTTATGGCAGTAAGTTTCGCACTGGAATCACGTCCGAACAAAGCAGGCGAATTTCCGATAAGAGTATCGGTTTCCATTCATCAGGTGAGGATGCAGACAACATCCGGTTACTGTATCTCAAAAAACAAGTGGGTTGATGCTCTCACCGACAAAGATAGGAAAAATCGGGAACAAAAGCAGCATCACTACGTTATTCCCGCCACCGTCAACTCCAAAGGCCAGAAGGGATCGGACATCAATGCTGCCCTAACGAAAATCAAAGCTCACTTTGACGAATACGAGCAAAACCTTGACGCTATCCCTACTTCGGATGACTTGAAGGAGCAATTCAAGATTGCTACCGGCCAGCAGAAGATTGAGGAAAGTAAGGCTGCAGCAAAAGAACCGAGCATCTTTGACCGCCTTGAAGAGTTCAAAAAGGAGCAGGCCATCGTAAGCCAGTGGGCTTATGCCACTCAGCAATGCTGGATTACATTCACCCACCATCTTACCAAGTTCAGCAAGAAGGTCAAGTTCGAGGATTTCAACGAAAGCGGCCTCAACAAATTCATCAACTTCCTGCGCGTCACCGAGAACCTTGAAGAAAAGACTGTCCAGAAGCAATACACCCAGCTGAAATGGTTTATGAACTGGGCCGTCAGGAAAGGCTATACCAAGCAAGACTACATCTTGAGATATAAGGTAAAGTTCAAGGTCCTGCAAAAGCCGGTCATCTTCCTGACCAAAGAAGAACTACTGAGAGTTTACAACTACGAAGTTCCTGCCAATCAGACTGAGGTCACTCTACATAATTATGACGGGCAAGAGTATAAGAAGAAGGTTGAGGAAGCCGGTGCCATCGCCAAGACACGCGATCTGTTCTGCTTTTGTGCATTCACATCGCTCCGTTATTCGGATATGGCTAAGGTGAAGAGGACAGATATTGTCGGTGACATCCTGTATGTGACCACCAAAAAGACCAATGACCGACTGCCTATTGACCTCAACTCATTTGCCAAGAGCATTCTTGAGAAATACAAGGACTGCAAATTTCCTGGAGGTCTGGCTCTGCCTGTCATCACCAATCAGAAAATGAATGATTACCTGAAGGATCTGTGCGAGCTTTGCGAAATCAATGAACCGATAACAACCGTCTGCTATCGCGCCGGCCAGCGGGTTGAGGAGACCTTGCCAAAATATGAATACATCGGCACTCACGCAGGCCGCCGCACCTTCATCTGCTTCGCCCTCTCCTCCGGCATTCCGCCTCAGGTCGTGATGAAGTGGACCGGTCACTCCGACTACAAGGCAATGAAGCCCTATATCGATATTGCCGAGAAGACAAAGGCTGAGCAGATGGCGATATTTGAAAAAGGATTGTTGGGATAATATTGCCGTGTCGCGAGAAATACTTTAACTTTGCTACTGTTATGGAATTGTGCTCATATATCCGCAGCCTTTGCAATAAGGGCGAGAACACTGAAGTTGAATCCAAAAGTGCCCTAGGTGGCTTCCCAAACAGTTTTTGGGAGACCTACTCCGCTTTCGGCAACACTTCCGGAGGCATCATCGTCCTTGGCATCAAGGAGAAGAACCACAAGTTCTTCCTTGACCATCTGACATCAGAACAGACTGCAAAATACAAGAAGCAATACTGGGATGACGTTCATAATAAGAGCAAAGTGAATGCCTGTCTTACTGTGGACGAAGACGTGGCCGAAGAGGAATTTGAAGGCTCTTCCTTCCTTGTTTTCAAAATCCCACGCGCAGTATATTCAAAAAGGCCGATATATCTCACACAGAATCCGTTCGGTCATACCTACGTGCGCCGTCACGAAGGAGATTATCTCGTTGATGACGATGAGGTCAGGAGAATGTTTGCCGACTCCAACATCAAGGACTACCCGCTCGATGCCAAGATATTTTCTCATTTGACGCTGGAAAAGGATTTCGATGAAACGACTATACGACAGTACAGGCAAATCTACAACAGCCGTCACGAGGGCCATCCCTGGACAGAATTATCCGACATAGAATTTCTCAAGAAGATAGGAGGATACGTTTCGAATTCGGAGACCTCAGAGCAGGGCTTTACCTTGGCGGCAGTTCTTATGTTCGGTTTGGAAGAAACCAATCTCAGCATCCTGCCACACTACTACGTCGATTTCCGGGAGAAACTCAGCAACGATCCGGATATACGTTGGACCGACAGAATACACCCTGATGGAAATTGGGTGGCCAATCTTTATCAATTCCACCGCCGCGTGTATATGAAGATGTCGCAGTCGCTTCCTGTTCCCTTCAAATTGGAGGGACTCAACCGTGTGGATGACACACCAGCCCATAAGGCATTGAGAGAAGCAATAGTCAACACCATTATTCATTCCCGCCTGAGTGCTATGCACTGCATTGTCATTGAACATTACCCAGACCGTTTTGTATTTCGTAACCCTGGCAGCCTGCTCGTGTCGGTGGAACAATATTTCGAAGGCGGCACCAGCATATGCCGCAACAGTACCCTCCAGAAAATGTTTGAATTCATCGGAGAGGGTGAACGTGCCGGCAGCGGAGTGGACACCATCCGGAAAGGTTGGGCAAGTAATAAATGGCCGGAGCCAGTCATACGTGAACTCTATGACCCCGAACAAGTAGAGTTGACATTGTTTTTAGGGTCAGGAAACGAAAATGAACCTATAAATGAACCCATAAATGCAGATGCTATGTCTGTTTATGAGCTCATCAAGGCTGAACCTACAATCTCAAAGGCGAAGATTGCGGAAAGACTGAAAATCTCATTGAGCACCGTAAAAAGGCGCATTGATGAATTGGAAGAAGCAGGTCGTATAAAACATTCGGGGCCGAATAAAGGCGGCCGCTGGGAAATATTGATGTAGCCTATGCCCTCCCACCACATCTATAATCTCAAGGTTTACGCCAAATGGGTGCGCGAGTTGTGTGATATGGTGGCGGAAACAGAGTATAAGAAAGTCCGCATAGGTGACATCATCAAGTTCTGTGCGCCCCGCATCGAACGCCGTGAAGAAAGATTCCTCCAGCTCAAAAAACTCTCCGAAGCCCGTCCCATCTGGAACTTCAAGGAACTCTCGGAACGCATCGGCATTTCCCGTCAGACCCTCTACAACTGGAAAGACGAGGGCTGGATCCTTACGGATGAAAACGGAAAGGCCGACTTGAAGCGCACTGTCGAACTCTGGGAAGAATACAAGTGGAACGCTTGACACTTTCCGGGATATTTCTTCGGATTTCATAACAATCCCGAACAAAATAAAACGTATTGTAATAAGCTTTGGACACTTGCAAAAAAATGTGTCCAAAGCAAAGTATAGTTTTGTCGCCTTTAGTTTCATTTGGTTCCATTTGTTTTCATCTTTCTCCAAAGTCTTTCGGAATGTGTAAAGTGCCATATATTAGCCTATTGCGGCACTTGAAGTTTATTCTTTCCTTTGCATCGGATATCTCGCAGTAACCCTGCACAACCGGTTGTGTACATAGTTTAATCACAAAAAATCAGAGTATGATTTACGATGACACAACCCCCATCGCCGCCCTTACGGTGGCAGACGTGAAAGACCTCTTCAGAGGATTGCTCAAAACAGCCGAACCGGTCAGACCGGCAACTTCCGGCAACCTGGTCTATGGCCTCCGAGGCATACAGCGCCTGTTCGGTGTAAGCCACAAAACGGCCCAATACTACAAAGACCACGTCATAAAAGACGCAGTACGCCAGAACGGCCGTACCATAGTCGTGGATGCCGAGCGTGCCCTTGAACTCTTCAACCAAAGGAAAGGCAAATAATGGAATCCAATACCAACCCCAACACTCCCGGCAATCCAATCGAAGCCATTGCTCAAGAAGTTGAGAAGGCCAAACGCGCCCCCAAACGGGCCGGCCTTCTCTCCTTCAAGACGGCCAACGACTGGGTCGAAGAAGCCCTCAACTCCCCGGATCCGAAGATGTATTTCCACAACCTGATAGTCCAGTTCGAGAACACCGTCATATTTGCATCCAGCAATGTCGGCAAATCCATCCTCGCTGTCCAGATAGCGGAAGCCATCGCCTGGGAGGAGAAGATAATGTACATCGACCTGGAGCTCTCGACAAAGCAGTTTCAGATGCGCTACAGCGACGTCTCGACAGGAGAAATCCATATCTTCCCCACCAACTTCATCCGTGCCGAGATTGACCCCGAACTCATAGCCGGAGCCGACCTTGAACAGGAAATCCTGGCATCCATAGAGGAAGCCGCCAAGCAGGAAATCCGCTTCTTCATCATCGACAACATCACCTTCATCTGCAACGACTCCGAAAAGGGTGCAACAGCAGGAAGCTTTATGATGAAACTGATACGCCTCAAGAAGAAGTTCAACCTCACCACCATCGTCATAGCGCACACGCCCAAGCGCAGAGGATGGGAGCCTATCACCCAGAACGACCTCGCAGGAAGTGCCAAGCTCATCAACTTCTTCGATGCCGGCATTGCACTTGCCCGCAGTGCGAAGGACACCAATCTCCGTTACCTCAAGCAGGTGAAAGTCCGCACCGGCGAATACCAGTACGACTCAGAGAATGTAATTGTCTGCGACGTCGTCAAGACCGGCGGCTTCCTCCAGTTTGAGATTCAGGGCTATGCCAAAGAGGAAGACCACCTCAAGAACCGCGAAGGCTCCGACGACTACGACGAGATTGTTGAAATCCTGAAACTCCAGCGCGACGGCAAGACTGTCCGTGAGATTGCCGAACTGCTTGATATGGCGAAGAGTACGGTGCAGCGCAGGCTCGACAAGGCAAAGAAGTGCAACATTACCATCCCGGAACCAAGTGCCGATTCTGTCCCACCTGTCCCGTCTATCCCACGTGCGGGACAACCGGGACAAACGGGACAAACCCGAACCGCAAGGCTCCCTTTCAAAGATGAGGAGGACTGATATGGAATACAAATACCACCTTCTCAAGTATGCAGGCCCGAGCTCACGCCTTACTTGCCCCAGTTGTGGCCGCAAACGCTGCTTCGCCCCTTATGTCGACAAAGA
>JAZLIS010000068.1:0-20729 GCA_045617505.1 Bacteroidales bacterium
TTTAAGGACAGTAATGAATATGGTGAAAGTATTGCTAAACTTTCAAATATGCTTGGTGGCGGCGTAATTGTTCAGCGTTTCGGTGACCTCATTCGCGGACAGCGTAGTACTGAAAAGAGAATTAATCGCTCATTCATTACACCAACACTTAGTGCAACTCCTGGTGACCTTTCACTCGTAATGCCAAAGAGAATTCTTGACGGCATAATTGAAATGATCTATGCACTGGATAAAATTGCACCAGGTACAGCAAACGACGACACACTTCTTTATGGCGTAGAAGTTAAGTTCTACAACATGGAAGTACAAATAGATGAACACCTTGAGACAAAACACAAAAACCTCTTTATTATTGGCGACGGTTCTGGTGGCACTCACTCACTTTCACATGCATCTGCAAGAGGTGTTCATGTTGCAAGATATATTCTTGAAAATGCATAATTGAATTTAAACTTATTTGGAGGTGAATCTTATGGAACTTCAAATTTCAGAGTTTAACCGCAAAGAGGTACTTATGTACCTCGGCTGGCGTGGAACTGAAATTACTGAAGATGTTGAAATGGCCATGAACAAGGCTATTGAAACTACAATGAATAAGATTCACCCTCGTTATATTTGGAAAGAGTTTGAAATTGACAGGCTTGCCTTTGCGGGTGACCTTGAGTTTGTCGGACGGAATATCCGTCTGAATGCGGCAAGTGTTCCCCTTTTCGCTGAAAATCTCCACTTTGGCAGTTCTGCCGGCCCTTCGCTCCGCTGAGACAAGGAACGCTCCGGCGGCTCTCATATTTCTGAATGAAGCATCCTCCCACACGCTGGGGCATCCGTAGAATATGCGGAGCCTGTCGCCCCAGTCCTGCAAATAGAATTCGTGGAGAGTGGAGACACCGGCCAGAGGGGTCTCGATGACCGGTCCCGCTTCAGCATACAGCGTATTGGGCTTGATAAAATCTTCCATCAGAACTTCAAACTGTTCAAGCGCCTTGTCACCAAGTCCTTCGCTGGCAAGCATCGCAGCCTTGCCTGTCCTTGAATATCCCTGGTCGCCCTGCCACCGGGCTATGCTCAATTCCGCCTTTGCCCGCTCGGATTCACCGTTCCAGTCAATCATATGATAGGGATAAATCATAAACAGGTGTGAATAGTGACGGTGGTTTGTCTCCAGGAATTCGGTCGTCCCGCTGACTTTGAAGCCGGTGGAACCGCTGTACTGGAATGGGGGCATCTTCGCCAGAAAATCCTTCCACTGCGGCAGCATCGGGTCGTTTATTTCGAATTTTCTGTCGATTTCTATGAGTTCCGTCAGGGCCTGCCTGAGGTTTGCCAGGTCGTAGTTGGAGTTCGGACCAATGTTGTCGGCAGGATACTCGGGGGATGCCGTGGCCGGCAATGAATATGTCCCGTCAGGATTGGTGATGCGTATGTGGAAGAATAGGTTGACTGCCGATTTGAGCAGAGGGAAGAGACTCTCGCGCATCGCTTCGTCGTCACCGTATGCAATGCACTGTTGATACCAGTAGAACAATGTCCAGCACAGATTGCCTGCCTCGTATCGGTTCGACTCAGCCAGTGAAGGGGGGAGGGGATTGTAGAGGTCATACGAACAGTTGCGGCCGAGGCAGGCTGCGTCTGTCCAGACCTCCTGTCCGGGAATGTCCGTGACGTTGCGGGTGAGATTGCCCCAATTCTCCAGAAGAGAATCCCAAAGAGGTTGGGCGAAATCACCCATATTGGCTTTCGTAAGGAAACTGTAAGTCAGCTGTATGTTGAGATTCATCCAGACTCCCGGCCAGGGTGTGTCCCAGGTTGGCCATACGCCCTGAAGGTCAAGAATGGGTTTGCCGGGACGTGCCGTGGAGGCGAACTTGTAATACTGCATCCAGTAATACTTCTCGATGGCGGAATCAGGGAAGGAGAGAAACGCCACGTTCCTGTAGAAATTGTGCCACCACTCCCGGTGCGATTTCCGGAGGGATTTGTCTGATGAAGACAAGCCTTTTTCTATGGTGGCCATCGCTTCGCCGACTGCCTCCTCCTCCGTGTCCCTGAATGAAACCGTGGCGATTATCCGGCGTGACGTACCCTTGCCGGTCTCCTTCCAGGCGACAGCATAGTATTTCGCCATTTCAGTGAAAGTGGTGTCCTTGGCCAGAGGCTGGACCAAACAGTGCAGATTTCCCCGGTCCGTGCGGTATGCGTCGGGATTGGATTTCCCTTCGGCATTGAGATATTCCGCAGGCACTGTGGCGCCGCTGCCGAATACTCGGGGCGATATTGCCTTGAAAGGCACGAAGTCCCACTTGAAATCTTTCTCTTCACCGTCAGATGAGGTTTCGAACACAATGTAGTTCTCAAGGGCGTGTACGTATGTGGCAAACTCTATTCGGCCCCTGTCCGTGGTGAGTGTGCCGGTGGTTTCGGCGTCATAGATTGACAAGTCCATCTTCTCGTCCGTGACGTCGCCGACCGTGGTGAGTGTGAAATATCCGATTGGAAGGCGTCCTTTTCTGTAAAGGTCGAATCCGTTACGCTGCTCCGTGACGTCGCTGCGTCCGACGTTGAGGCGGTAGGTGTTCCTGGCCTCCGCCTTATACAGATTCGTGCCGAGCAGGCCGTTGCCCATAAGGGCTCCTGAGTAGTAGCCTTCTTTATTGGCACCCTGCCAGCCTGAAGGCCTGTCCGGCCCCGGAGTGTCGATGTCGGATTTGAGCTCCGTCCAGTGGCTGTCCTGCCGGGCAAGAAAATCCTTCAGTTCAAGGTCGTACGATGCCGAGCAGGCGTGCAGGGCAAGGGCGGCAATGGTCACCAGCACCGGAAAAAGCCTTTTCATATACTGTTTTTTCTACGCTTTGGTCACCTTCTCAAGCCACTTGACCATTCCGAGCATCACGCTCATAGCCACCAGACATACAATCAGGAATACCATCCAGCATTTCCAGATGCCCCAGGCATTGTACATCAGCGGGCCTACGAAGATGAAGAGGTTGCCCACGGCGGTTGCTCCGAGCCATAGTCCCTGGCAGAGTCCCTGCATATTCTTGGGCGCCACCTTCGATACGAATGAGAGTCCGAGAGGGGAGATGAAGAGTTCCGCTACGGTCAGGAAGAAGTAGGTGAGAATCAGAACCCACCAGCCGGCCTTCATACCAGCCGCCTCGGCGACGGGAAGTGCACGGAAGGCTTCTCCTGAAGGATAACCCACGCAGAATGAATAAATCATAAGAAACAGGTAGGCCATACCGGTTATACCCATACCGATTGCAATCTTGCGGGGTGTCGATACCTCGCGCCCCTTTCTGCTGAGAGATGCGAACAGGGCCATTATCAGGGGAGTGAGTGTAATCACGAAGAAAGGATTGACAGCCTGCCATATTTCGGGGGCGATTGCGTCAGTCTTGACGAAGTCGCGGGCGAATAGGGAGAGGGACTGTCCGTTCTGGTGGAATGAGAGCCAGAAGAAGATGCAGATTCCGAGTACGGCGAAGAGAGCCGCCATACGCTGCTTGATTTCCTTCGCCATTGCAATCTTTTCTTCTTGAGTGTAGCCCACCGCCGCCGATGCGGCTTTCTTTGCAGGTTCGGGAAGGCCCTTCTTTGTGGCGAGGAAAATCACCAGGGAGATAAGCATAGCTGCGACGGAGGCGATGAAGGAGTAGTGGATACCCGCATTGAACACCTCAAGGTAGCTGCTGCAGAATGCCGCGTCGGCCACAGCCTGCCCGCTGACCGATGCCTGCGATGCAAGTGTGCTCAGGTTTTCCATCTGGCTTGCGGAGAGGGCTCCGTCGCTGTTGATATATTGGTGGCAGAGTTTCGGAAGAGCCGCATTGTAGAGGAATCCGTTCGCCTTGAGCCACCAGCTGCGGAGCAGAGGGGCCACGAAGGGGGCAATCAGACCTCCGATGTTGATGAATACGTAGAATATCTGGAATCCGGAGTCGCGTTTGCCTTTGGCTGCTTTGAGCGCTTCTTCGCCCTTTGCGGCGGCTTCGGCTTCGAAATTGTCATAGAGTTGTCCTACCAGCGCCTGAAGATTTCCCTTGAAAAGACCGTTTCCGAACGCAATCAGGAAGAGCGCGAAGCAGGTGAAAGGCAGCAGCCAGGAGTGGTTGCCGGTCGTTGCGGTGATGGGAATCGCCAGCGCCACATATCCGAGGGCCATCGTGACGAGCCCGCTCTGGATGGTGCCCTTGTAGTTCTGGGTCCTGTCGGCGATTATGCCTCCCACGAGGTTGAGGACATAGATTCCGCAATAGAAGCAGGAATAAATCAATCCGCTTGTCTGGTCTGAAATTCCGAATTTGGAGCAGAGGAACAGGAGCAGTACGGCGTTCATAATGTAGTAGCCGAAACGCTCTCCCATATTGCTCAGTGCGGCTGCAAGCAGCCCTTTGGGATGGTTCTTGAACATATTTGTCTTAATTTACTGCGCGAATTTACTCAATTGCATTGAAAATTTCAAGTGCCGGTGGCAACAGAGTTTGCGTTAACGGCCGTTATTCCTTGACCACGTCACCGGCGTCGATATTCACAATCGCGGAGCCAAGCATTCCCAGCCTGATGACCAGTTTGTGCCTGCCTTTGACCTCGACGCATTCGCAGACAAATCCGGTCAGAGGCCCTCTGATTACACGGATGGTGTCACCTGGTGCAATGTCGTAATTGACAACTTCAATATCGTTTTCTCCATTCAGAGCCCCGACAACGCGCTTGAAGTCCTTCATCTGCTTCTCGGGGACAACAAGGGCTTTGTGCTGTTGGCTGGTCCTGTCCTGCAGGAATCCACAGATTCCCGATGCCATATTGAAGAGAGGCCTCCTTGCCTGTTCTGTGCACCGTATGAATACAAGGCCCGGAATGAGAAGTTTGTCAATGGTCTTTATGCGGTCGCTCCATTGATGTCTGACTTTCTGGACCGGAACATATGTCTCGATTCCCCGGAAGGCAAGTTGTTCTGAGATTTTCCTTTCCTGATAGGAACGGACGTAGGCGACATACCAATACTCTCCTGACATATCTCAGGAGTCCAGCTGTTGATAGATGCTGTTCTGGCTCTTGAATTCCGGAACTATCTCCTTCATCTTCCGGACAATGGCCATATTGTCAAAGCCTTTGGAGAGTTCGAGGAGTTCCTCTTCGTTGCGGAGGGCAAGATCGTAGGGATATTCGCGGACTTTTGCCACCATAATCTTGGGGTGAACGGTGGGGCAGGTGTTCTCTTTGGTGGCGAGAAGTTCCTCATATAGCTTTTCGCCTTCGCGCAGCCCGGAGAAAGATATCTCTATATCCTTCGCTCCGGAGAGGGAAATCATACGCCGGGCCAGATCGACAATCTTGACCGGTTCTCCCATATCGAAAATAAAAATCTCCCCGCCTTTGCCCATTGTTCCGGCTTCGAGCACGAGCCTGCAGGCTTCGGGGATAAGCATAAAGTATCGCACGATGTCCGGATGAGTGACCTTGACGGGACCGCCGTTCCTGATTTGTTCACGGAAGATTGGAATGACGGAGCCGTTGCTCCCCAATACATTGCCGAATCGGGTGGTTACGAACTGTGTGGTCTGCTGGTTGTTGTTGAGAGCCTGACAGTAAATTTCGCAGATTCTCTTGGAACACCCCATCACATTGGTGGGATTGACGGCTTTATCCGTGGAAATCATCACGAACTTCCTTGTGCCATATCTCACGGCAAGGTCGGCGATCACGCGGGTGCCATAGATATTGTTCCGGACCGCCTGTCCGGGGTTGTCCTCCATCATCGGGACATGCTTGTAGGCGGCGGCATGGAAGACAAATTCAGGCTTATGTGAGGAGAAGATATTCTCCATATGTTCACGGTCAGTTATGGAACTTACCACGGTAAAACACTTGAGTTCCTTGTGGCTGTACTCCAGATACATTCTCATATCGTGCATGGGCGTTTCCGCCTGATCGACGAGAATGAGTTCCGAAGGATGAAACTTCGCCACCTGACGGACCATCTCGCTGCCTATGGAACCGGCGGCGCCGGTGATAAGGATACGCTTGTCGCGGAGCATCGCTCCGATGGCATTCATATCAACTTCAATCTTCTGGCGGGGGAGAAGGTCTTCTATTTCCACGTCCCGGAGCCGGTTGTAGGGGAGTTCGCTTTTGCCGTCCCACTCTTCGGCCGTGGGCATCATCTGTATCTTGATGCCCGCTTCGATGAGTGAGTCGATGAATCGGGTGCGGTTGGTGAAACGTTCAGCCTGCAGAGGTGAAACCAGAAGAGAGGTGACGTGCTTCTTTCTCATCTCTTCCAGCACAGCATCCTCATCATAATAAACTCTTACTCCGAGAAGCCATGAACCCTCCAGGGTGGGGTCCCCGGAGATGAAACCCTCCAGATTGTAGCGGGCCGGATTTTCGGTACGTACGCTCTTTGCCAGAGCGATTCCTCCCTGAAGGCAGCCGTATATGAAGATGTTCTGCGTACTGTTGTTGGAACGGATGGTGTCGTAGAGAACTTTTACGAATACCCTGAGCGCCCATATCATACTCGTTGATATGATGAAGATAAGGGCTGCGCTCCTGAAGCGTGGAAAAAGAATATGGGGAGTGACACCCAGCAACAGTTGCAACTGGTGAAGAATGCATACAAAGGCACAGGATATGGCGGTGGAGATTGCTATGCGCTGGAGATCGACGAACGAACTGAAACGGATGACTCCGCGGAAGGTATGGAGCGCCCGGAATGAAACCATGAATACGGCGGTACTCACCAGAAGTCCGAAAGTGATTTGCCAGAAATGCTGGGCCATCGACACAGCTCCGTGATAGATATAATATACCGCGAAGCCGGAGATGAACACCGCTATACAGTCAAGGGCAAGGATACACCAGTACGGAAGCGCCCTGCGTGAGAAATACCATTTGAACAGGTTGTGCAGGGGAGTCATTGTGCCTTGTTTTGATAATGTTTGCATATAATGCCGTAATCTTTTGATTTATAAGGGATTACCCCCCCCCCATTGCAATCAGTGTCGTTGCTAACATTGAAAAACCGTATTTGTATGAAAATTCATATTTGACATCAAATTTAAACACTTTTTTTAAAAAAACCACTTTCTTCTCAGTTAATGACGCAACTTCTCATTATATTTGCAATAGACTGAACGGCCATGAAAAAATATGTACTTGCAATAGATCAGGGAACGAGCAGTTCCAGAGCGGTGGTATTTGACAATAACGGCAATCCTCTGTCAGTATGTCAGAAGGAGTTTCCCCAGCATTTTCCGAAACCGGGATGGGTGGAGCACAATCCCATGGATATCTGGTCATCCGAATCTTCCGTGATGGCGGAGGCTCTGACAAGTATCGGAGCCGGTGCCTCTGAAGTTGCAGCCATCGGCATCACCAACCAGCGTGAAACAACTGTGGTATGGGATGCGGTCACGGGAAAGCCGGTGTATAACGCCATCGTCTGGCAGGACCGCCGCACCTCCCAATACTGTGATTACCTCAAGGAATCCGGATATACCGCTTTGATCAGAGAAAAGACAGGTCTAATAATTGATGCCTATTTCAGCGCTTCCAAAATCAGATGGATTCTGGAAAATGTCCCTTCAGCCAGAGAAAAGGCGGAAAAGGGAGAACTCCGTTTCGGAACGGTGGACAGCTGGTTGATATGGAATATGACGGAAGGAAAAGTCCACGTCACTGACGTTACCAATGCCTCAAGGACAATGCTCTTCAATATCAAGACATTGAAATGGGATGAGCAGTTGCTGGAACTCTTCGGTGTTCCCGCGTCGATGCTTCCCGAGGTCCGCTCTTCCAGCGAGATTTATGGGACTGCCTCCATTCTTGGGGGTGAGATTCCGATTGCCGGAATAGCGGGGGATCAGCAATCCGCTCTCTTCGGGCAGATGTGCGCTGAGCCCGGATCTGTCAAGAATACCTACGGCACCGGCTGCTTCCTTCTGATGAATACGGGAGGGGAGCCCATAGTATCGAAGAACAACCTGCTGACCACCATAGCCTGGCAAATTGATGGAAAGGTCAGTTATGCGCTTGAAGGCAGCATTTTCGTGGCTGGAAGTGTGGTTCAGTGGCTTCGCGACGGTCTTGGTATAATCAAGTCTTCGTCGGAGATAGAGGCTCTGGCCCGTAAGGTGGACAATTCGGGAGGGGTCTATTTCGTCCCGGCTCTTACCGGGCTGGGAGCCCCTTACTGGGACCAGTATGCCAGAGGGACGATTGTCGGTCTGACTAGAGGTACTACCGCCGCGCATATTGCAAGAGCCGCGCTTGAAGGCATCGCTTTTCAGACTATGGACATTGTGGAGGCAATGGGGAAGGATGCCGGTATGCCCCTGAAGGAACTCAAGGTAGATGGGGGAGCCTCCAATAACAATCTTCTGATGCAGTTCCAGGCGGACATTCTGGGTGTGGATGTCATTCGCCCGAAAGTGACTGAGACCACGGCCCTCGGGGCCGCATATCTTGCCGGGATCGCTGTCGGCTTCTGGAAAGGGATTGATGACGTGAGGCAGCAGTGGCAGACGGACCGTGTATTCAGCCCTCAAGCCGATGAAGATGGAGTGGTTTCAGCCAGGAAAGCCTGGGCCGATGCAGTGAAAAGGACCTTGACAACAGAAAATTAAATGCTATATGTCACTGTTATACAAATGCTTCTTTGAATTTTTAGGGACTCTGGTCCTGATTCTTCTCGGAGACGGTGTCTGCGCCTCCACCTCTCTGAACGGCACAAAAGGACACGGAGGGGGATGGGTTGTGATAACCCTCGGGTGGGGATTCGCCGTGATGTGCGGCGTCTTCATCGCAGGTCCGTGGTCCGGAGCGCATCTCAACCCCGCGGTAACTCTCGGGCTGGCCATTGCCGGCAAATTCGCATGGTGGGAGGTACTTCCGTACATTTCGGCTCAGATGTTCGGCGGCTTCTTCGGGGCCCTGCTCGTATATCTTTTCTATAAGGACCATTACGACGCCACTGAGGATGGGGATGCCAAACTCGGGACATTCTGTACGATGCCTGCAATCCCCAACAGGTGGCGCAATCTCTTCTGCGAATTTCTGGCCACCTGGCTTCTGGTTTTCTGTATTCTGGCATTCTCACTGCCGGAAAATACGGCAGTTTCAGGGCTCGGGGCTTCGGGCGCATTCCCTGTGACAATGCTGATAATGTCAATCGGTATGTCGCTGGGAAGTGCAACCGGCTATGCCATCAATCCCGCGAGAGACCTTCCTCCACGCTGTGTTCACGCTATTGTCCCTATTAAAGATAAAGCTGCCGGCGGCTGGTACTACAGCTGGATACCTGTAGCCGGTCCTCTTCTGGGAGCGGCATTTGCTGCAGTGACTTTTCTGCTGATATATTGAGAAGTTTTTTTGTAAACGACATTTTTTCTGCATAAATGAAAAAGGCATCAATCATTTTCGCCCTGCTCCTTTCGTCATTGACGGTGTGGGCGATTACTCCGCTTTGGCTGCGGGACGTGGCAATCTCACCCGACGGGACGCAGATTGCATTCTGTTACAAAGGTGATATCTGGTCCGTACCCTCTGACGGAGGCAAGGCTGTCCGCCTGACCACTCTCGGCAGTTACGAGGCTTACCCTGTCTGGAGTCCCGACGGCTCTTCCATTGCTTTTGCGAGCGACCGCAACGGTGGCTTCGACGTTTACATTATGCCCTCTTTCGGAGGAGGTGCCCGCAGGCTGACCTATAATTCGGCATCGGAGATACCTTCTGCCTTCACTCCGGACGGCAAGAACGTTCTTTTCAGCGCTTCCATTCAGGATCCGGCACAAAGTGCCCTCTTCCCTTATGCCGCGATGACGGAACTCTATTCCGTGCCCGTCAAGGGAGGAAAGACCACACAGGTTCTTGGAACCCCTGCGGAATATGTATCATACAGCCCCGACGGCAGGTTCTTCCTTTATCAGGACCGAAAGGGAGGCGAGGATGAATGGCGCAAGCATCACACCTCTTCTGTCACCAGAGATATCTGGAGATATGATATGGCCACCGGAAAACATACCAACCTGACAAACCGCCCGGGCGAGGACCGCAATCCGGTGCTGAGCGCCGACGGAAAGAACGCCTATATTCTCAGTGAAGTTGACGGGGGAACGATGAATGTCTGGTCCATACCTTTAGCCGGAAAAGGAGCGCAGATGAAGCAGATAACGAATTTCGACACCCATCCGGTGCGTTTCCTTTCAAGAGGGGGTGATATGCTGTGTTTTACTTGGGACGGGGAGATATACACCTTGAAACCCGGTTCAATGCCGGAAAAAGTGGCGATTGACCTGATTCTTGATGAAGAAAACAATACGGAAATGGCAAGCAGAAGTTCCGGCGCAACGGACGCTTCCGTAAGCCCTGACGGAAAGCAGATTGCCTTCATAGTACGAGGAGAAGTGTTCGTGACATCCGTGGAGTATAACACCACAAAGCAGATTACACATACGGCAGCGGCCGAGAGTAACGTTGATTTCGGCAAGGATGGACGTTCACTGGTCTATTCCAGCGAACGGGACGGTGTCTCCCAACTCTACGTCGCTGAAATAGTCCGCGAGGAGGACCCCGACTTCCCCAACGCTACTCTTGTCAATGAGAAAAGGATTCTTCCTGACCTCAATGTGGAAAGGAACAGACCCAAGTATTCTCCTGACGGCAAGGAACTTGCCTTCATTGAGGGGAGGAGCCGTCTTATGGTCCTGAATATGGACAGCGGACTTGCCCGTATGGTTACGGACGGAAGCGCCTGGTACAGCCGCAATCCAAAAGGCTTTGACTATGAATGGAGTCCCGACGGCAAATGGTTTGCCATAGAGTTCACGGCAGCCGTCCACGAGCCATACAACGATATGGGACTGGTAAGTGCATCCGGTGGGGACATCACCAATCTGACTGCCAGCGGCTATATGTCACATTCTCCGCGCTGGGTGCTGGACGGCGATGCAATCCTTTTCGAGAGTGAAATCTACGGGAAACGGGCCCATGCTTCATGGGGTTCTGAGGATGACGTGTTTCTGTGCTTTCTGAACAGGGCTGCTTTCGACAAATACAACCTCTCGAAGGAGGATTATGAACTGAGGAAGGAGTTGGAGAAGAAAAACAAGGATAAGAAGTCAAAGGAAGATACCGTGCAGACGGAAAAAAAAATCAACGTGGAACTGGAAGGAATCCGTGACAGGATTGTCAGGCTTACTCCGAACAGCTGCAATCTCGGTGATGCCATCCTGAGTGCGGATGGGGAGAATCTCTACTATCTGGCCTCTTTCGAAGGGGGAATGGATCTCTGGAAGAAAAATCTCAGGGAGAGGGAGACAAAGCTTATCGTGAAATCTGCGGGTGGCGGACGGCTTGCCGCGACCAAGGATGGAAAGACCATCTTCCTGCTTGGCGGAAGTTTGAAGAAACTTGACGGAGACAAACTCAAGCCGGTCAACTTCAAGGCCGAATTCAAGCTGGACCACGATGCCGAACGGGAATATATGTTCGATTATGTCTATCGGGAGGCGAAAGAGCGCGCTTTCAGGGAAGATATGTTCGGAGTGGATTGGGATGCTATGAGTGCCGCATACCGCAAGTTCCTTCCCCATATTTCCAACGGTTACGATTTTGCTGAACTTCTCAGCGAGTGGCTTGGAGAGCTCAATGTTTCCCACTCCGGAGGACGTTTTTATCCGGCAGGTTCCAAGGAGCCTACGGCTTCTCTCGGACTTCTCTTCGATTGGGCCTACACAGGCAAAGGCCTGAAAGTCTCCGAGATAGTCAAGGGTGGACCCTTTGACCACGATGGGATTGACATAGTTTCCGGTGATGTGGTCACCGCTATCGACGGTATGGATGTAACCCCTGAACAGGATGTCAGCATACTGCTCTCCGGGAAAGCCGGCAGGAAGACGCTTGTCAGCATCAAGGGTAAGAAGGATGCAGTGGTGATTCCTGTGAGCGCTGCGAAAATGAAATCCCTCCTATATGACAGGTGGGTCAGGCAGCGCGCGGCCGATGTCGAGAAATGGTCCGGAGGGCGCCTCGGCTACGTGCATATCGCGTCTATGAACGACAACAGTTTCAGGACCCTCTATTCTGACGTGCTCGGAAAATACAATAAGTGCGACGGTATAGTGATTGATACCCGTTTCAATGGGGGCGGACGTATGCACGAAGATATAGAAGTCCTCTTCAGCGGGGAAAAATACCTCACTCAGGTCATCCGCGGACGTGAAAGCTGTGATATGCCGAGCCGTCGCTGGAACAAGCCCAGCATTATGGTACAGTGCGAGGCCAACTACAGCAATGCGCACGGCACGCCGTGGGTCTATAGCAACCGTCATATCGGCAAACTGGTGGGGGCGCCTGTCCCCGGTACGATGAGCAGCGTCAACTGGATTACGATGCAGGACCCGGATTTGGTCTTCGGAATACCGGTAATCGGATACAGAACGTCGGAAGGTACATATCTGGAGGGTTCCCAGCTTGAGCCGGACATCTATGTGCTCAACTCCCCTGAGACGGTGGTGAAAGGGGAGGACTCACAGCTTCGCGCTGCTGTCAAGGCTCTTCTTGACGAGATAGACGGAAAATGACGTATATTTGCAGGAATTGTAAATGTTTCTTTTATGAAGATATTGGTGGTGAATGATGACGGTTATCAGGCTAAGGGGCTGCAGTCTCTGGTGAAAATACTCAAACCTTACGGAGAATTGACGGTGGTTGCGCCCAAGGTCCATCAGTCCGGGATGTCGATGGCCGTCTCTCTCGGTCTGAGGCCGATTGCCGCCAAATATCTCGGCAGAATCGACGGAGTGGAGTGGCACTATCTGGACGCAACCCCGGCAAGTTGTTCCAAATTCGCCCTTGACAGGATATTCGGGCCGGACAATCTTCCGGACATCATCGTGAGCGGCATCAACCACGGACTTAACTCTTCCACTGCCGTGTGGTACAGCGGCACCATAGGAGCTGCCAGAGAGGGGGCCCTGTTCGGAATCCCTGCAATAGGCGTCTCCCTCGACAACCTGTCCCATGACGCCGATTTCTCCACTGTTGAAAAACTTTTCCCTCCGATTTTTGAAAAGCTGTTGGAGGTGTCAAGGAAAGGGATTGTCTATAATGTCAATTTTCCGGATCTTTCTCCTGAGGATATAAAGGGTGTCAAGGTGACAGTTCAGGGATATGAGAGCTGGATAGAGGAATTCGTCCCGTATGACGCAGGTCTCTACGAGAAGTTCGGTGTTCTAGCCGGCGGTGGTAACAACTTTCCACCGATTGTCCCGGAAGAGGGTGAGGAGTTCTATATGATGGCGGGAGATGTTCTTGAGAGTCCCGACAATACCGAGTTTACGGACAACTATGCCAACGGGCACGGATATATCTCCATAACTCCGCAAAGCATTGACAATACGGATTTTGACGAGTTCCGGAGACTCCAGCACACCTTTTGATGAAATTCTATATCATAGCGGGTGAGGCATCCGGTGATTTGCACGGCTCGGCGCTTATGACCGGGCTGTTCAGGGCGGACTCCTCCTGTGAAATCCGTTTCTGGGGAGGAGACAGGATGGCTTCCGTCGGTGGAACAATGGTCCGGCATTATGGTGAAACGGCCGTGATGGGCTTCACGGAAGTTTTCGGCAAGGCTGGCGCCATTCTTTCCAATCTCCGTCTATGCAAGAAGGACATATTGTCCTGGTCACCCGATGCTGTCATCCTCATCGATTATCCGGGCTTCAACCTGCGTATTGCCCGCTTTGCCAAGTCCCACGGCTTCAAGGTATTCTATTATATTCCACCGAAAGTCTGGGCACGTGGTCACCGGAGAATCTCCCTTCTCGACCGCTATACAGACCGGGTCTTTTCCATTTTTCCCTTTGAGTACGATTATCTCTCAGCAAGAGGCATCAGAGTTGAGTACGTGGGTAATCCTCTTGTGGATATGGTTGACAATCACAGTTTCTCACCAGTTTGCGGAGGCGGGCCGACAATCGCCCTTCTCCCCGGAAGCCGCCATGCGGAGTTGAAATTCCTGATGCCGCGTTTCGCGGAACTTGAACGGCTCGTGCGTTCGGACAGCCGTTTTGGAAGATATCAGCTGGTGATTGCCGCCTCTCCATTGATGAAAGAGGCGGATTATCTGTCATATCTTCCGTCAGACACATCTGTGAAAATAGTGTTAGGGGAAACTTATAATGTTCTGCATCAGGCGGATGCTGCAATTGTATGTTCCGGTACGGCAAGTCTTGAAGCAGCTTTGACAGGAACTCCTCAGGTTGTCTGCTATGGCTTCAGTGCCTTGACATACGCTTTGGCGAGGATTCTTGTCAGCGGGATAAAGTATATAAGTCTGGCCAATCTTATAACGGACCGTCTTCTTTTCAAGGAACTGATTCAGAATGAAGCCTCTCCGAAGAAGATGCACTCCTGTCTGGCTGAATTGCTGCCGGGAAGCGCGGTCCGGGACAAGATGCTCTCCGGATACCGTGAACTGCGTGTCCGGCTTGGGGATGGCGGTGCAGTGGACAGAGTTGCCGAGGCCGTTGTTGCCGAATGCAAAATTTAGTATATTTACCGTTTGTATGAAACGAATCGGAATAAAGACCAAGGTCCTTTACGGCTGTCTCGTAATAGGCATCGTACTCTTCTTTGCAGGTACGGTCTCCATCTTCGAATATACCCGCACCAACCGTTACGTGGCCGATGTTATAACCGACAACATCAACAGTATCAACACGTCCAGAGAATTGCTGTACGTGACTGAGGCATACAATTCCGACCTCATGTACGAACTTGTAATCAACGACTCGGCCGATTCTGTCAGTAACTTCTCCGCTTTCAGGGACAACAGCCTCGTCAATTCTCTGGAGAATCTGCGGGACAAATTCACTGATCCAAGGGAGATTGCAGCGGCAGACTCTGTGGTATATGCATACGTGGCATATATGCAGGTGGCTTCCGAGGCTGAAAAGGTATGGAATTATGACTACAATATCAGAAGTGAATGGTTTTTTAACCGCCTTCAGCCCATACATCTTGAGTTCCGCAGATATCTGATGCAATTGACTCAGGTATGTCAGGACACTCTGACTGAAAACTCTTCTGACCTGCAGGCCCGTTTTTACAGGGGTCTTATGCCGGGTGTCATTTCCGGTATCTTCGGGATAATATTGGTGATGTTCCTCAACTACTATCTGCGGCACTATATGATAAATCCGGTTCTCAAGATAACGGGAGGAATAAAGAGATACAGGCAGTTCGGAAGGGACTATGACATTAAGGTGGATTCGGATGACGAGATATCCGAACTCAATGAAGTGGTTAAGGACATAGTCGATTTGAACCAGTCCTACAGGAAACAGCTCAAAAAATGAATCTTGGCGTAATATCAAGAAATGTGGGCATTGCTTTGATAAGCACAGCCGCGTTTATGTTCCTGTCTGCCGCCGTATCCGCTCTCAACGGATTCGATTCATCTTTCTCTCCTCTGATATTCAGCGGAATCATCACTTCATTGATAGGCATATTCCCCTTGATTTTCGTCAGAAGGAGGCAGGATATCACAACTAAGGAGGGACTCGCCATTCTGGTTCTCGCCTGGACGGTATGTTGTATATTTTCAATGCTTCCATACGTGCTGTGGGGAGGGGAATTCACCGTGGAGAACGCCTGGTTCGAAAGTGCTTCCGGCATCACGACCACGGGTGCCACAGTGCTGCGTGACATAGAGGCTCTTCCCGACGGACTTCTCTTCTGGCGCTCCTCCACCCACTACATAGGTGGCCTCGGAGTGGTGGCGTTTATCATTATGATTCTCCCTTCTATGGGCTCCATAAGATTGAGGATGAGCAAGATAGATTTGGAGGACATATCCAGGGAGAACTACAGCTACAAATCGGGACAGTTCATAAGGGTTGTCATTACCGTTTATCTTTCCCTGACCGCAGCCGCTTTCGTCTGTCTGGTCCTTGCGGGGATGACGCCGTTTGATGCTGTCAACCACGCCTTCAGTGTGGTTGCCACGGGGGGATTCAGTACAAGGAACATATCCATAGCGGCTTTCGATTCCCCTCTGATTGAGGCTATTCTGATTATATTCATGTTTTTGTCCAGCCTTCACTACGGGCTGCTATATACGTCGGTGGCCACCCGAAGTTTCAAGGTATTCAGGAACCCCGTTACAAAGTTCTATATTTCCACCATTCTCCTCTCCACACTGTTGATTATGGTTAGCCTTATGGCCGGGGGTATCGAGTCGAATGTCTTCGGCGCGTTCCGGCAGAGTCTTTTCGCGGTGGTGAGCACAATCTCCACGACAGGCTTTGCCATAACCGACACCAATGTATGGCCTGTGTTTGCGATTCTGATTCTTCTCTGGGCGGCGGTACAGTGCGGTTGTTCTGGTTCAACGACCTCCGGAGTACGTTCAGACCGGATATGGATTCTGGCCAAGGCTTCGGGAGCGCAGCTGCTCAGGCTGGCTCATCCCAATGCTGTGGTCAGGGTCAAGACTGACGGACGTGTGATAGACAGCGGAACATTTACCAGTGTTGCCGTGTATGTACTCCTATATCTGGAACTTGCTATGTTCGGCACTTTGATCTATTCAGGGCTCGGGGCGGATTTCCTCACTTCGGTGAGCGCTTCCATCTCGATGATGAGCAATGTCGGCCCTTGTTTCGGGGAGTTCGGGACTTCGATGGGCTCCTTCGCGGATGCCGGTGTTCTGTCCAAGGTGTTGATGGGGTTTGAGATGATTGTCGGACGTCTGGGCGTCTTCTCGATGCTATCGATTTTCGTATTCTTCAGAAAAGATTCCTGATGATTGCTGAAGAATCATTCATTCAGGCCTTGACAGGCAATCTTGGCCACGAACCGACCCTCTGCCAGAGGGAACTTTTCGAAAAGCTGGCCCACTTTGCATATCAGAGCGGAGAGACGGACATCCTTTTGGTAAGCGGCTATGCCGGCACGGGGAAGACCACTGCAATAGCCGCTTTTGTAAGGACCCTTCGTCAGTTCAAATCAAAATATGTCCTTCTGGCCCCGACTGGGCGTGCCGCAAAAGTGCTTTCCGGTTTTACCGGCAATACGGCATATACGATACACAAGCATATCTACCGTCAGAAATCCGGAGGGGCTTTTGGGGAGTTCCAACTTGACTACAACAAGGCAAAGGACACCTTTTTCATTGTAGATGAGTCTTCCCTGATTTCAACCGGAGGGGAAGGAGGCGGTTCTCTTTTCGGATCCGGGGATCTGCTTGACGATCTTGTCTCCTTCGTACGCGGCGGAGTTGATAATAAACTGGTGCTGATAGGGGATAGAGGGCAGTTGCCTCCTGTCGGTCTGGACCGCAGTCCCGCGCTTGATGTGGACTATATGAGCCGTTACGGCGAAGTTTGGAGCGCTTCCCTGACCTCCGTTGTCAGGCAGGCGGCCGATTCAGGCATTCTGACAAATGCCACAATCATCAGGAATATCATTGAAAAGGGAGTTGCGATGACTCCCAAACTTAGGATTGAAGGCTTCGGCGATGTTGAGCGGATAACGGGAAGCGAACTTATCGAGACTCTCTCCGACGCGGTGAACCGCTACGGACTGGATGACATAGCGGTGATATGCCGTTCCAACAAGAGGGCGAACAGATATAATGCGGGAATACGTTCAAGCGTGCTTTTCCGGGAGGAGATGCTCACAAGAGGCGACAAGTTGATGGTGGTAAAGAATTGCTATCAGTTTCTGGAGAATGTGCCGGAGATGGATTTCATTGCTAACGGTGACGTGGCGCGGCTGCTGAAAATTTCCCGGTTTGAAGAGCGTTACGGTATCAATTTTGCCGAGGCGGTGCTGGAGTTCACGGACTACGGGAACGCTGAGGTCACTGCCAAGGTGATATTGGATACTCTCACTTCGGAGCAGGCCTCCCTTCCGGCAGAGAAACGGACTGAACTTTATAATGGAGTGAGTGAGGATTATCCACATATCAAAGGTGCCCGAAAGAGGTACGAGGCGGTTCGTGAGGACAAGTATTTCAACGCTTTGCAGTTGAAGTATGCCACAGCCATCACCTGCCACAAATCGCAGGGCGGGCAGTGGCCCTGTGTCTTTATCGACAATCCTTTCTGGCAGGAGTTGACACTGGATGACCTCAGATGGCTCTACACCGCAGTCACCAGAGCGACCGGAAAGGTCTTTTTTGTCAACTTCAAGGATGATTTTTTCAAGGACTAAATTTGTAGAATGATATGGAAACTGTAAACCCGAATGCAATGTACTGGATTATGTTCATAGGTGTGGCTGTGATAAGTTACATCGTCCAGACTCTCTTTCAGAGAAAAATTGACAGCGCTTCCCGTTGTCCCCTCAATATGAGCGGCCGTGAGGTGGCTGCACGTATGCTGGCGGACCACGGCATCAACAATGTCAGGATAATATCAACCAACGGCAGACTTACCGATAATTTCAACCCTTCCGATATGACAGTGAATCTCAGTGAGGCTGTTTATGATCAGTATAATGCTGCCGCCGCAGCTGTAGCGGCTCACGAGTGCGGACACGCTGTCCAGCACGCCACCGGGTACGGTCCCATCAGGCTTCGCAGCGCGCTGGTTCCGGTTGTCTCGTTTGCGTCACGTGCAGTGACCTGGGTGCTTCTTGCCGGCATGCTTTTGATTAATATCTTCCCTCAGGTGATGCTGGGTGGAATCACTCTTTTCGCTTTCACCACTCTTTTCAGTCTGGTGACTCTTCCCGTTGAGATAAATGCCAGCCGTCGCGCGCTTGCCTGGCTTGACAGAAGCGGCATCACTGATTCATACAATCACCAAGCCGCGGAAGGAGCCCTGCGTGCCGCTGCATATACTTACGTCGTGGGTGCGTTGAGTTCTCTGGCCACCTTGATTTATTACATTCTTATCTTCACCTCCGGCCGAAGGAATTAGGGATGTCCTTGACGGCTGTGTCCATCAGTTCGCGATTGATCAGAGATATTTCGTGGGTGTTGACGTTGGATTCGATTTTCCCGGATTCAATGGTGTCTATGAATTCCTTGAATTCGTAGAAGTACTCGTCGTAGTCAAGACCGTTGCAGATTTCACTTGCAGGTTCCTGCCCGGCTCTTCCTGAAGAGGGCGCCGAGTGGGGAATCAGATGCGCTTTGCGGCAGATGTGGACGGCATCCATAATCAGATTCCCTTTCTCTCCGCAGATTTCTGTGGGCAGGGAACTATCGACCGCTTTTGAAAAGGAGAGGACTGCTGTCATTCCGGGGTAGGAGAGTTCCATTGTCCCCTGAATATCTGTGTTTCCGAATTCTGTCGGAAGATATATCAGATTGGAGTAAATCTTTTCCGGTCTGCCGAAGATAGACACAGCTGCGAATGTCGTGTAGATGCCGATGTCGGCAAGTGCGCCTCCGCCCATCTTGGGGTTGAAGGAGTTGGAAACGATGCCTTGTCTGAGCGCATCGTATTTGGTGGAGTACTGGCAGTATGACGAATTATAGTGGCGTATTGTACCGATTTCAGGCAGGAGTTCAACGACTTTCCTGAAATTGGGGTTCAGGGTGGAAATCATGGCCTCCATCAGTACTTTGCCGCCGCAGCGTGATGCCTCAATCATTCTCCTGACCTCCTCTGCGCTGCAGGCCAGAGGCTTCTCGCACAGGACGTGCCTGCCTGCCGACAGGGCGGTGACAGTGTAGTCACAGTGGGTGCTGTTGGGGGTTCCTATATAGACGGCATCGATTCCGTCCCAGGCCGACATCTCCTCTACCGAGGTGAAAATCCGAGCATCGGGTGAGAATGCTTCCGGGTGGGCCGCAATGAAAGCGGCTGCAGTCTCTTCGCTTCTGGAGCATACGGCCACCGCCTTGAACCGCGGCTCCTGCAGAGCCCCCTTAAGTACCCAGCTGCTTATCCGGCCTGTGCCGATTATGCCGAAACGGACAATATTTTCCATTATTTCAAATAAGGTGAGGCCAGAAGCTCTTTATACATACGAAGGCATATCCAGGCATCAGTGGCGGCGTATTGCTGCTGTGCCGGGGAGAGGTGCGCGGCTTCCCAGTTGGAACACTGCTGGGTCTTTGAGACTTTGAGTTTCAGGATGATGGCGGCCATCTTGCGGACGCTTTTCTCTTCAATGCCGAATTTCGAGCCGAACTGCTGGAGATCCATAAATCTGCCCGCCTCGAAATAGAGATATTTCTGGAGTCCGCGTATGTCATCTGCCACGGCCGCGCCTATTTTCGTGATGCAGGGGTTTGAGAGTACGTCCGCCAGATCGCGGGGCAGACCTGTATGATTCAGCCTGAATAGAAATGCATCGCTTTCGCTTGACAGCTGGAGAAGAGCAGTCCCGTGTCTGGGGGCATTGGCCTTGAAGACAGGTTTCGTCTCTGTGTCGAAGCCTATCATTCTCTGCTCGTTCAAGTGTTCTATCGCCTTTTTGTAGTCCCGTCCGACGGTGGATATTACCTTTATCCTGCCGGGGAAGACGGCCAGCTCATAACTTTCTACTTCTTCGGGTGTTATGGTAGGGGAATACATTTCAGGGTATCAGTTTCAAACAGTTCTGTTTCCGGCGTAAGCCATTCATATTCTTTCCAGTTAAAATCCAAATAAAATTGGATACATAAATTTTGGTTTAACTTATATATAATTTATTTTCAATATCTTATCTCAATGGCAAGTTCCCTTGTCGCTTGATTGTAGTACACGTTCCTTAATCGGCCA